>JAPKZE010000057.1 GCA_026393955.1 Candidatus Aminicenantota bacterium | reverse complement strand
GGGTGATGTCCTTCCGCTTCAGCTGCTCGCGGAAATCCTTGAGGGAGGTCCCCATCATGGAGAACTTCTGCACCGAGAAGTCGTTGGCCCCGTAGAAGGACATCTTCGTATAGACGTAGTTGTTGAGCCCTTGGATCACCGAGACGACGGCGATGATGGTCAGGACTCCGATGTTGATGACGAGGAGGGTCAGGAAGCTGCGCAGTTTGTTGGACTTGATGGAGATGAGGGCCATCGTGAAGGATTCGCGGAACTGCAGTTTGGCCATAAGTTACCCTTCTCTATTCTACCCTATGTATACGAATCCGCGCAGGCTTGGTTTATAATAGGCCCGTTATGGCGCTCGTCCGGCTGAATAAATTCCTCGCTCACGCGGGCGTCTGCTCGCGGCGGGAGGCCGACCGCTGGATCGCCGAGGGCCGGGTGAGCGTCAACAGCCAAGCCGTCTTGGAGCTCGGCGAGAAGGTCGATCCCGGCAAGGACCGGGTACAGGTGAACGGAAAGCCGGTCCGCGGCGAGGAGGAGCGGCCGCTCTACATCCTCCTCAACAAGCCGGCCGGCCGCGTCGTCAGCGTCAAAGACCCGTTCGGGCGGCCGACGGTGTTGGACCTGCTCAAGCACCTTCCGGCCCGCGTCTATCCGGTCGGGCGGCTCGACCTCGACACGGAAGGGGTCCTGCTCCTCACCAACGACGGCGAGCTGGCCCTCCGGCTGACCCACCCGCGCTATGGCGTGACCAAGGTCTACGAGGTCCGGGTCGAGGGCGAGCCCCGGGAGGAGGACCTGGACAAGGTCCGGCACGGCATCTTCCTCGAGGGGCGCCGATCGGCCCCGGCCCGGATCAAGATCGTCCGCCGCAGCCACCATCACGCGACCTTGAAGGTGGAGATCCACGAGGGCCGGAAGCGGGAGATCCGGAAGCTCTTCGAGGCGGTCGGATTCCCGGTCGCGGGCCTCGTACGGACCGATTTCGCCGGCCTGACCCTCGACGAGCTCAGGCCCGGCCGGTGGCGCTATCTCCGGACGGCGGAGGTCCAGCGGCTGAAGAAGCTGGCCGGTCTGGACGCCTCCGCTTAGCTACTTCGATCCCTCCGGCGGGTTCTCGCCCTTCTCCCCGGGGGCGTTGAAGGCCGCCAGTCCCTTGGCCAGCCTCTGCAGCTCTCGGTCGACCAGGCCGTGGACCGTGCCCTCGGGATAGCCGCCGTCCGCTTCCGGCGTCCCCGCTTCGACGCCCGTCAGGATCTCGATCCCTTCGTCGATCGTCCGCACGGGATAGACGTGGAACTTCCCGTCCTTGACCGCGGCGACGACATCGGACCGGAGCATGAGGTTCCGGGCGTTCCGGTGGGGGATGAGGACACCCTGGGTCCCCGTCAGCCCTTTGGCCCGGCAGACGTCGAAGAAGCCCTCGATCTTCTCGTTGACCCCGCCGATCGGCTGGATCTCGCCCCTCTGGCTGAGCGACCCGGTGACGGCGAGGTCCTGGCGGATCGGCAGGCCCGAGAGGCTCGAGAGAAGGGCGTAGACCTCCGTCGAGGAGGCGCTGTCGCCGTCGACGCCGCCGTAGGACTGCTCGAAGGCCAGCGAGGCGGTCAGGGACATCGGCCGCCGGGAGGCGTACTTGCCGCGCAGGTAGCCCCCGAGGATCAGGACGCCCTTGTTGTGCGTCGGTCCGCTCAGGTCGGCCTCGCGCTCGATGTTGATGACCCCGGCCCGGCCCATGGACGTCCGGGCGGTGATGCGGGCCGGCTTGCCGAACATGAACTGGCCCATATCGTAGACCGACAGACCGTTGACCTGCCCGACGACGGCCCCGTCCGTGTCGATGAGGATGGTCCCTTCCTCGATCAGCTCCTGGATCTTGTCCTCGATCAGGCTGACCCGCTCGAACCGCTCGGCGATGGCCTTCTCGACGTCCTCGCGCCCGACGGCCGGTTTATCGGCCTTGTGCGCCCAGTAGCTCGATTCGCGGATGACATCGGCGATGACGTGGAAGCGGGTCGACAGCTTCCCCTGGCGGCCGGCGACACGGGTCGAGTACTCGATCAGGGCCCCGATGCCCTCCTTGTCGAGCGGCAGCAGTCCGTCATCGTCGCAGATCTTCTTGATGAACCGGACGTAATCCGCGAAGGACTTATCGTCTTTGGCCATCTCCGCATCGAACTCGGCCTTGATCTTGAAGATCTTCTTGAAGTCCCCGTCGGCGAAGTAGAGGAGGTTGAAGATGGCGGCGTCGCCGATCATGACCACCTTGACGTCGGCCCGGACGGGCTCCGGCTTGAGGCGGGCGTTCGAGAACAGGTACATCTGAAGGTAGTTCTGGATCTCGAAGATCTGGTTGCGCAGGGTCCGCTTCAGCGTCGCCCAGACGCCGGGCTCGACGAGGGCGTCGAGGGCGTTGACCACGAGGTACCCGCCGTTGGCCTTCAGGAAGGACCCGGCCTTGATCATGGTGAAATCCGTCAGGCTCATGCCGGCCCGGCTGACGGACGACTCGATCGATCCGAAGAGGTTGACGTAATTGGGGTTGGTCTCCATGACGACCGGAGCGCCCTTCTGGTCCGAGTTGTCGACCAGGAGGTTGACCCGGTACTCGAGGAAATCTTCCGCCGCCTCCTTCTCCTCCTTCTTCTGGTCCTTGAAGGCGTCCAGCGATTTGACCAGCTCCCTCTCGACCTCGTCGAGGTAGGCGCCGATCTTGGGGAAGAGGAAGACCTCCCGGACCTCGTCGATGGCGCCCTTGATGACGGGCGTGATGGACTCCTCGTCCCAGCTCCGGAGCAGGGCCCGCGTCTCCTCGTCGATCTCTTTGAGGCGCTCGAAGATATCCTCGAGCTTCGAGGTCAGCTTCCCGTACCTCTCCCGGAGGCCGTCCAAGGTCTCCTTGGGGAGCTTCTTCTCTTTGACCAGGCTTTCGATCTTGGGAAAGGGGATGGGCTGGCCCTCGATGACGGGGATGAGGTCGGGACGGCTGAACATGCCCATCTGGACCTGGATGACCGAGAAACCCTGTTCGGCCACTTCCGCCTCGAAGCTCTGGAGGAGATCCCGCTGCTTTTTCTGCTGGGCCTCGACGACGCCGTCCCTCTTCTCGGCATAGTACGGGCTCTTCAGGAGGCTGGGGATGTTCGTCTTGAGCAGGTCGATGAGCTTGGCCATGGCCTGGCCGAATTCCTTGCCCCGGCCGGCCGGGAGCATGACCAGGACGGGCTCGTCGGGATTCTTGAAATTGTTGACGTAGAGGATGTCGTCGGGCGTCTTGTCGCCCTTCTCGAGCTGGTCGAGCAGCTGCTTGACCGTCGTCGTCCGCCCGGTGCCGACCATGCCGGTGATGAAGATGTTGTAGCCGAGGCTCTTGATGTCGAGTCCCGTCTGGATGGCCCGCAGGGCCCGCTCCTGGCCGATGATCTCCTGGCAGGCGCTGACCTCCGCGCTCGACTCGACGGGAACGAGGTCGGGGCAGCAGTTCCAGCGCAGCTTGTCCGGGGCGAGTTCGGTGAATCCGCTCTTGGTTCTCATGGGCCGGCTCCTTGAAGCGCAAAATTATCACAATCCCCGGGTTTCCTCAAGGCGGCCGGGACCAGGCAGCGTCCCCGATCGGGAGAGGAGAACCTTTTTAGTGAAAATCCCCGGGACATTTGATAAAATACGAAACTATGAAGATCCAACAGGTCCAATCGAGTCGGGACATGCGCCTCTTCCTGAGGCTTCCCTGGAAGGTGTACGCGGGCGATCCCAACTGGGTCCCCCCGCTGCTGGCCGGGATGAAGGACAAGCTCGACGCCCGCAAGCACCCCTTCTTCAAGCACGCGGAGGCGGCGTCGTTCCTGGCCTTCCGGGACGGAGAGCCCGTCGGGCGCATCACGGCCATCGTCGATCGGAATCACAACGAGGCCCACAAGGACAAGACCGGCTTCTTCGGCCTGTTCGAGTGCCTGAACGATGTCGAAGCGGCCCAGGCTCTCGTCGATGCCGCGGCCGATTGGGTCCGGGCCCGGGGCATGGACACGCTCCGCGGGCCCATGAACCTGAACATGAACGACGAGTGCGCCATGCTCCTCGAGGGCTTCGATGGCCCGCCCGTCGTCATGATGCCTTACAATCCGCGCTACTACCTGGATCTCATGACCGCCTGCGGCATGGTCAAGGCCAAGGACCTCCTGGCCTTCAAAGTGGGGACCGACCGGGCCGGGACGGAAAGGGTCAAGGCTGCCCTGGCCCGCCTGCCGGCCGCCGGTGATTTCACTTTCCGGCCGATCTCGAAGAAGACCCTCATCGAGGACGCCCTCAAGGTCGCCGAGATCTACAACCGCGGTTGGGCCAAGAATTGGGGCTTCGTGCCCTGGACCGAGGACGAGATCAAGCACATGGCCCACGATATCGTCCAGTTCGCCGACCTGGACATGGTCCTGCTGGCCGAGCATAACGGCAAGGCCGTCGGCTTCGCGTTCGGCCTGCCCGACCTCAACCAGGTCCTCATCAAGATGAACGGGCGCCTGCTGCCTTTCGGCATCTTCAAGCTGCTTTTGGGGCGGAAGAAGATCAAGGGGATCCGGGCCCTGGTCTTCGGCGTCGTGCCGGAATACATGCACACGGGCCTGGCCTATATCCTCTACGACCGGTTCGCCGAGGCCGTCATCGCCAAGGGCCACACGTGGTGCGAGCTGTCCTGGGAGCTCGAGGACAACCAAGCCATCCTCAAGTTCGCGGCTTCGATCGGCGCCAAGGTCTACCGGAAGTACCGCATCTACGAGAAGCCCATCTCCGCGAAAGGGGCGTGACGTCCATGAAGATCCATCAAGGCAAGCTCCAGGCCAAGGGGCTCCGGATCGCCATCGTGGTCAGCCGCTTCAACAGCTTCATCTCCGAGCGGCTGCTCGAGGGGGCCCTGGAGGCCCTCCAAAAGATGGGGGCCCTGGAGGCCGACCTGACCGTCTACAAGGTGCCGGGTTCGTTCGAGGTCCCGCTCATCGCCAAGAAGATCGCCAAAGCCAAGGCGGCCGACGGCATCCTCTGCGTCGGCGCCCTCATCCGCGGCGACACTCCCCACTTCGACTACCTCAGCGCCGAGGTGACCAAGGGGCTGGCCCAGATCGCCATGGACGACGGCGTCCCGGTCTCCTTCGGCATCCTGACGGTCGACACCGTCGAACAGGGCATCGAGCGGGCCGGGACCAAGGCCGGGAACAAGGGCTACGACGCCGCGTTCTCGCTCGTCGAGACCCTGAACATGATCAAGGAGGCCGGCCTCCGCTGAGCGGGAGCCCGACCCGAGCCATGGGACAACGCCGCCGGGCGCGGGAGTGCGCCCTCCAGATCCTGTTCCAGCTCGAGTTCAATCCGGCCGATCCCAAGGACCTCATCCGGGTCTACTGGGAGCACCAGCGGGCGTCGAAGGAGATCCGCGATTATGGGACTTGGATCGTCGAAACGATCCTCGCGCACGGCCAGGCGATCGACGGGGCCATCCAGGCGGACTCGAAGAACTGGCGCCTGGCCCGCATGGCCGTGGTCGACCGGAACATCCTAAGGATCGCCGCCGGCGAGCTCCTTTACGAACCGACGCTCGTCCCGGCCATCGTCATGAACGAGGCCATCGAGATCGCCAAGCGCTACAGCGGCGAGGAGTCGGCCGTGTTCGTCAACGGCGTCCTCGATGCCGTCGTCCGGCGACTGAAGGGGGCCGGGGCGGCGGAGGCCGGACCGGTCCAAGAAGGTGAGCATGAGCAAAAAAGAGGAACCCGCCGAGCTTGACCAGGACGTCGCCCGGCGCGAGAAATACCAGAAGCTCGGCCAGGCGGGCGTGCCCCTCTTCCCGTATACGGCGGCCCGGTCGCACGAGGTCCGGGAGGTCGTCGAGGCCTTCGCCGGCCTGACCGCGGCCGAGCTCGAAGCGAAGGCGGCGGCCGTCGCCGTCCCCGGCCGGATCCTGTCCATCCGCAAGATGGGCCGGGCCACGTTCTTCCACATCTCCGACGGGCGCGACAGGCTCCAGGCCTATATCCGGGAGGATCAAGCGGGGGCCGAGGCCTACGAGCGGTTCGGCCTCTACGACCTGGGCGACGTCGTGGCCGTGTCCGGGACGCTCTTCAAGAGGCGCACCGGCGAGCTGACCGTCCTCTGCGCCGCCGTCACCTTCCTGGCCAAGTGCTTCCACCCGTTGCCGGAGAAATGGCACGGCCTCCAGGACGTCGAGCTCCGCTACCGCCAGCGCTATCTCGACCTCATCATGAACCCGGAGGTCGGCGAGGTCTTCCGCCTGCGCGGCGCCATCGTCGCTTCCATCCGCCGGTTCTTCGACGGCCGCGGCTACCTCGAGGTCGAGACGCCGATGATGCACGCCGTCCCCGGCGGGGCCCTGGCCCGGCCGTTCAAGACCTTTCACAACGCCCTGGGCCTCGACCTCTACCTCCGCATCGCCCCCGAGCTCTACCTCAAGCGGCTCGTCGTCGGCGGCCTGCCCCGGGTCTACGAGATCAACCGGAGCTTCCGCAACGAGGGGATCGACGCCCAGCACAATCCCGAGTTCACCATGCTCGAGTTCTACGAGGCCTACAAGGACTACTACGACATGATGGACCTGACCGAGGAGCTGCTGACCGGCCTGGCCGTCGACCTCCTCGGCCGGGACGAGGTCCCCTTCGGCGAGCACCTGATCTCGTTCAAGCGGCCCTACCGGCGGCTCAAGTTCATCGACGCCTGCGTCCAGTACAGCGGCCTGGCCCCCAGCCGCTTCGAGGACCGGAAGGGCCTGATCGCGTTCGCGGCCGGGCTGGCCCCGGACAAGAAGCTCCAGACTTACGGCAAGGCCCTCGACGTCATCTTCGACCGGTTCGTCAAAGACCACATCATCCAGCCGACCTTCATCACCAACCCGCCCCGGGAGATCTCGCCCCTGGCCAAGACCTCGCGCGAGAATCCCGAGGAGTCCGAGCGCTTCGAGCTCATGATCGCCGGCATGGAGGTCGCCAACGCCTTCTCGGAGCTGACCGATCCGGCCGAACAGCGGGCCCGCTTCGAGGAGCAGGCCCTGGAGAGGGGCCGGGGCGACGAGGAATCGCACGCCGTGGACATGGACTACGTCGAGGCCCTCGAGTACGGCCTTCCCCCGACGGGCGGGGAGGGCATCGGCATCGACCGCCTGACCATGATCCTGGCCGACCGGAGGAGCATCCGGGAGGTCGTCCTTTTCCCTCTGCTGAGGCCCAAATAGAACCATGAGCTTCGAGCTGTTCGTCGCCCGGCGCTATCTCACGGCGCGGAGGAAGCAGGCCTTCATCTCCGTCATCACCCTGATCTCCGTCGTGGGCATCGCCATCGGGGTCGCCGCCCTGGTCATCGCCATCGCCCTCATCACCGGCTTCCAGGGCGACGTCCAGGACAAGATCCTCGTCGCGACCTCTCACGTCATGGTCTCGGACCTCGGCGGCAACGGCCTCGAGGGGTACGAGGACATGGCCGCGAAGATCCGGGCCGTCCCCGGGGTCGAAGCCGTTTCCCCCGTCGTCTACAGCACCGTTCTCATCACCGGGATCGGAGAGAGCTCGGGGGCGCTCGTCAAGGGCCTCGATTTCGAGCGGGAGCGGGCCGGATCGCCCTGGCTCCGGAACCTCGAGGCCGGCCGCATCCCCGAAACGGGCGGGGCCCGGGACGGGCTCATTCTCGGGCGGGAGCTGGCCCTGCGCATCGGCGCCCAGGTCGGCGACACGGTCCAGATCGTCACCGCCTCCTCGACGCTGTCCCCGATGGGGCTCCTGCCGAGGCGGAAGACGTTCGAGGTGACCGGTCTCTTCAACACCGGCCTCTACGAATTCGACAGCTCGACCGCCCTCGTCGCGATCGGCGTGGCCCAGAAGCTGTTCGGCCTGGAGGGGCGGGCGAGCTACATCCAGGTCAAGCTGGCCGATATCTTCGCGGCCCCCGCGATCGGCGAACGGATCAAGGCGGTTTTGCCGCCGGTCGTGTACATCACGACCTGGATGGAGCTCAACAAGTCGCTCTTCTCCGCCCTTAAGCTCGAGAAGAACATCATGTTCCTGACCATCACCCTGATCGTCATCGTGGCCGCCCTCAACATCATCGCCACCCTCATCCTCATGGTCATGGAGAAGACCCGCGACATCGGCATCCTCATGGCCATCGGGGCGACGCCCCGGATGATCAACCGGATCTTCTTCTTCCAGGGGGCGCTCATCGGCGTCATCGGGACGGCCCTCGGCGTGTTTCTCGGCCTCGGCTGGTGCGCTCTGGCCAACGCCTTCGAGCTCATCAAGATCCCGGTCGACATCTACCAGATCTCCTACGTCCCGTTCCGGATGAGGCCGTTCGACCTGGCCCTCATTGTCGGGATCACGCTCCTCATCAGCTTCGTCTCGACCCTCTTCCCGGCCCGCCGCGCGGCCAAAGTGGACCCTGTGGTGGCGTTGAAATATGAGTGATCGCGTCCTTGTCGCCGAAGGCCTGGGCATGACCTACCCCCTGCCCAAGGGGGATCTGCGCGTTTTCGAGGGGCTCGACTTCGATCTCCGCCGGGGCGAGCTCGCGGCCGTCATGGGCGCCTCGGGCGTGGGCAAGACGACCCTCCTCAATCTCCTCGGGGGGCTCGACCGGCCGACCGAGGGCCGCGTCCT
This sequence comes from Candidatus Aminicenantota bacterium, assembly GCA_026393955.1. Lineage (GTDB taxonomy): Bacteria > Acidobacteriota > Aminicenantia > Aminicenantales > Saccharicenantaceae > RBG-16-66-30. The sequence goes on along the minus strand of JAPKZE010000057.1, from coordinate 25,442 downwards.
GCTCGACGGGGAGGACATGTTCGGCGGCACCGACCGCGACGTCGCCGCGGTCCGCAATCGCAAGATCGGCTTCGTCTTCCAGGTCTACCACCTCCTGCCGGAATTCACCGCCCTCGAGAACGTCAGCTTCCCTCTGATGATCGGCGGCCTGCCGAAGAAACAGGCCTTCCTCCAGGCTGCGGAGCTCCTTCGGGAGGTCGGCCTCGAGGACAAGACCCACTCGCGGCCGAGCCAGCTCTCGGGCGGCGAACAGCAGCGCGTGGCCATCGCCCGGTCGCTCGTCAACGGCCCCTGCCTGCTCCTGGCCGACGAGCCGACGGGCAACCTCGATTGGAAGACGGGGGAACGGGTCCTCCGCCTGGTCCTCGACCTCCACGAGAGCAAGGGCTTGTCCTCCATCCTGGTCACCCACAACGAGAAGATCGCCCGCTTCTGCCACAAGGTCTATATGATGGAGGCGGGGACGATGAAACTCCTGGCTTCGCTCCCGAGTTAACAGAGAGGGGGCGGACCCGTTGTCCCCCCTGGGGCCGGCGTTTTGACCGTTCCCGGAGGATATGGTATATTTAGAGGGATTTTTAACATGAAGAAGCTCGCCCTCCTGCTCTTCCTCGGGATCGTCGCTCTCCCGGTCTTCCTGGCCGCCCAGGACATCGTGGAGAAGATCGAGATCGTGGGGAACGACCGCGTCACCACGGAGACGGTCCTGTACTATCTGTCCGTCCGAGAGGGGGACTTCTACAGCGCCGACCAGTTCCGGCGGGATTTCCGGGTGCTCTGGTCGACGGGATTCTTCTCGAACATCACGTTCGAGGAGAGCCAGGGGGCGCGGGGCAAGATCATCAAGATCACGGTCGAAGAGAACGCCGTCGTCCGTTCCGTGACCTACAAGACGGGAAAAAAGGTCAAAGAAAAGGACATCGTCGAGAAGCTGAAGGAGAAGGACCAGTCCATCCTGCCGTACTCCTATTACAGCGCCTTCAAGGTCCAGCGCATCAAGGACACCATCGCCGACCTGCTGACCGAGAAGGGTCTGCTGGCCTCGAAGATCGAGAGCGAGGTCGTCCGCCAGGGGAAGAACGAGGTGGACGTCCAGATCCGGGTCGACGAGGGCCCCAAGGTCCGCGTCGGCGAAGTCGCCTTCGAGGGCGACACCAAGATCCAGTCCAGCAAGCTCGAAAATTCGATGAAAGAGAACCGCTCGCACAGCATGTTCAACTGGGTCGCCGGCAAGGACGTCTACAAGTCGAACAAGCTCGAAGAGGACGCCGAGGCCCTCAAGAACAAGTACCAGGAGCTCGGCTACATGGAGGCCGCCGTCGGCCAGCCGCGGACCGAGGAGTACGAGGACCAGTCCGTGACCTTCCAGAAGCAGAAGATGATGCGGGTCATCTTCCCGGTGTCGCCCGGCTACCTCTACCGCACCGGTGTGATCAAGGTCGAAGGCAGCAAGGCCGTCAACGTCAAGAACCTGATGACCCTGGTCCGGCTCAAGACCGGCGAGGTCTACAGCACCAAGGACCGGGACAAGAGCATCGAGGACATGGGCGAGGCCTTCCGTGACGGCGGCTACGTTTACGCCCAGATCATCCCCGTCGAGAACCTCGACCCCAAGAACAAGATCGTCAATATCACCTTCAACGTCAACGAGGGTGAGATCGCCTATCTCAACCGCCTCGAGTTCCGCGGCAACATCTACACCAAGGACAAGGTCATCCGCCGGGAGATGATGATCCGCGAGGGCGACCGCTTCAGCTTCAACATGTTCAAGAACAGCATCCTGCGGATCAAGCAGCTCGGGCTGGTCGACCTCGATAAGGACCCCGACATCAAGCCGAACCCCGACGACCCGACCAAGATGGACGTCCAGGTCAACGTCAAGGAGATGCAGCGCAACAACGTCCAGTTCACGGCCGGGTACAGCGGCTACGAGGGGATGTTCGTGGCCTTCAGCTACTCGACCGTCAACTTCCTCGGGGCGGGGGAGAACCTGGAGCTGGCCGTCCAGCAGGGCAAGCTCGTCAAGAACTATTCCTTCGGCTTCTCCGAACCCTACCTTTTCGACAAGCCCATCACCGCGGGCTTCAACATCTACAGCCGGCGGACCGACTACAGCACGTATGGCCTCTACAAGCAGAACATGAAGGGCATCGACCTGACCTTGGGGACGCGGCTCGTCGGGTATTGGCGGACGAGCTGGACCTATTCGCTCCAGAAGGTCAAAATGGACTATCCCGTGGGGTCCTACTATCAGCAGATCTACGGCCAGTACGGCAACTACTACCAGAGCTCCATCACCCCGACGATCTGGCGGTCCACGGTCGACAGCCCCCTGACGCCGACGCGCGGCAGCTCGTATTCGGCCAGCCTCAAGTTCGCCGGCACCTTCCTGGGCGGCGAAGTCAATATGCTCAAGCCGACGCTGGAATTCACCCACTACCAGCCGATCATCGGGAAGGGGCCCAAGGCCCATGTCCTCGGTATCCACGCCCAGGGTCAGTATATCGCCCAGCTCGGCGATTCCCTGATCCCTTACTGGGAGAAGATCTTCTTCGGCGGCGAGCGCTCCATTCGCGGCTACGAGGTCTACTCGATCGGCCCGCGCGACAGGAACGGCTACATGATCGGCGGCACGAAGTCACTGCTCTTCAACATCGAGTACATCGTCCCGGTCGGCGGCCCCCTCTACGCCATCCTCTTCTACGACCGGGGCAACGCCGTGCTGGCCAACCAATCGCTCTCGTTCGCGGACATGTATTCCTCGGCCGGTATCGAGGCCCGTCTCTTCATTCCCGCCCTGCGCGTGCCTTTCCGGCTGATCTTCGCCTACAACAACAAAAAGATCTTTCCGACCGACCAGGAATTCGCATTCCGTTTCGCCGTCGGTACGACGTTCTAGGGAGGTTCCGACCATGATCACACACACCCGGAGAATCGCGCTTATCGCGGCAGCCGCGGTGGGCCTCGCCGGCCTGGCCCTGGCCCAGGAGGCCACCAAGATGGGGATGGTCAATTCCCAGGCGGTCCTCGAGAAATCGGCCGAGGGCAAGAAGGCCCTCGCCCAGCTCACGGCCGCCGACAAGAAGTACACCGATGACATCACCCGGATGGACGACCAGATCAAGCAGCTCCAGAACCGGCTGACGACGCAGCGCCTGACCCTGACCCCCGAGGCGGCCGCCGGCCTCCAGGCCGATATCCAGAAGAAGCAGACCGACCGCCAGAGGGCCGTCGAAGACGCCTCGCGGTCCATGCAGGGGCTCCAGGCCTCGACGCTCAGCCGCATCCAGGCGGAGCTCATGCCCGTCATCGAGCAGGTCCGGATCGACAAGGGCTTGGACCTCATCTTCGACCTGACGCGGAGCGGGACCGTCTATTTCAATCCGACCCTCGATCTGACCGACGAGGTCGTCCGGCGCTACGACGCCACGAAGACGGCGGCGCCGCCGGTCAAGAAGTAGCTCCCGGAGGAGGCCACCCATGGTCCCGATCGAGCAGATCATGAAGTTCCTGCCTCACAGGTTCCCGTTCCTGCTCGTCGACCGCGTCATTGAGTTGGTCCCCCGCAAGACCATCGTGGCCATCAAGAACGTGACCTGCAACGAACAGTTCTTCCAGGGCCATTTCCCGGAATGGAAGATCATGCCCGGCGTGCTCATCGTCGAAGCCATGGCCCAGGCCGGGGCCGTGCTCCTCTTCGGCTCGATCCCCGATCCGGAGACGAAGTTCATCGTCATGAGCAAGATCGACAAGGCCAAGTTCAAGAGGATGGTCGTTCCCGGCGACCAGCTCCGGCTGGACGTCGAGTGGACACGGTCGAAGGGGAAGATCTGCCAGATGAAGGGCAAGGCGTTCGTCGAAGGCGAGCTCGCCGCCGAGGCCGAGATCTACGCTTCCGTCCTCGATATCTCCGAGGTCAAGCCCCCGCTCACCTGACCGTTTTGATCAGCTTCCCCGTCGCCGGGACGGCCGCGATCTCCAGGCCGTTCATGACGGCGAACGGGGGCCACAACTTCTCCGGCAGACCCGCCTTCTTGAAGATCGCCTGGAGCGTGTCCGTGCCATTGGCCTTGACCAGGGCCAGGCGCTTGGGCGACCGGTCGATCTTCGAAGCGTCGCTCAGGTCCTTGAAGGAGGCCACGATCCGCTTGAAGTCCGGCTCAAACTTGGCGTAGCCGCTGGCCGAGCTCAGGGCCTGGAAGGCGTAGACCCAGTCCCCTTTTTTCAGACAGGAGAGCTTCATCTGGACGGCGTCCGCGTTCTCCTGGGGGATCGTGTAGGTCTGCTCGTAGCAGGACAGGCCGTTGTTCGTCGTCCGGCTCTCGCTGAGCAGCCGGCCGCCCGATTGGGTGATATCCGCGGCCTCCTTCTTGAGGAACTCTTCGGCGCTGTCGGTCGACCGGCCGCCCTGCAGGATGACGCCGGCGTTCTTGTCGGCGGCCACCAGAGTGACCTGGCTGGGCATGTTCTCGACCGTCCAGCCCGAGGGGATGGCGAACTGGAAGCGGAGGGCGGGATGATAGAAGACCCCGTTCTCGACGTAGCCCTGGCGCGGGTCTTCGCCGTAGACGACGTTCTCGACGGTCCGGAGATAGGCTTCGGGCCGGCGGGCGAGGGCCGCGTCCCCGGGCTGCAGCAGGGCCTGGACATGGGCGATGCGGTCCGGCGTCAGGGGATGCGTCGAGAGGAAGCCGGGGAGCGAACGGCCGCCCGAGAGGTCGCCCATCTTTTCCAGGGCCGTGAAGGTGACGCCCATGTCGGCCGGATTGAAGCCGGCGGCCCGCGAATATTCCACGCCGAGGCCGTCGGCCTGGTTCTCGTTGTCGCGGCTGTACTTCAGGAAGAGCACCTGGAGGCCGGTGCCGGCCAGGCCGGCGTACTTGGCGAATTCCTGGCTGACGACGCTGCCGACGACGAGACCGAGCTGGGCCATCTGCTGTTTGCTCATCTGGCTCATGGAGTGGCGGGCGTTGACGTGGCCGATCTCATGGCCGAGCACCGCGGCCAACTCCGCCTCCGAGCTCATGAGGGCCAGGATGCCGCGGGTGACGTAGACCGCGCCGCCAGGCACGGCGAAGGCGTTGACGACCGGGCTGTCGAGCACCGTGAAGCGCCAGGGCAGCCCGGGTCTCTGCCCCTTGGCGGCCAGGGACTGGCCCAGCTTGCCGATGTAGGACTGGAGGGCCGGATCGTCGTACACGCCGTAGGTGGCCGCGACCTCGGCGTCCGTCTGCTTGCCGAGCTCGATCTCCTGGCTCTCGGAGTAGAGCATGAGCTCCTTCTTGCCGGTGACGGGATTGACGGCGCAGGCGACGATCGCCGCGGCCAGCAGCCCGAGGGCGGCGAACTTGGTCCGGGTCATGCTGTCCTCCTTGTCATTTCAGGGTAAAGAGCGCGTCGTCCAGGTTCGTGTTGAAGGTGACGGCGGTGACCGTCACCCGCTGGGCCTCGGCGCCGTTCTGGACGATGCGCAGGGCATAGGGGACCATCAGGCCGCCGACCTTCTGGTAATTGGACGAATAGGTCTCGGCATCCACCGCGGCGCCGCTCTGGTCGACCGACCGGGCCGCGGTCTTGAAAGGGAGATAGGTTTCAGGATCGAGGAAGTAGGTCGTCTTGGTTCCGTCGGCCAGCGTCTGCTCGAGGACGATGCGGTCCTTGCCGTCGAGGACCGCCTTGGGCTTCAGGACGTAGGTGACCCCGTGCTTCTGGGGGAAGAGCAGGGCTTGGTTCTCCCCGGCCTGCCGGCCGAACTCCCTGGCCAGGTGATCGGGCATCTCCTCGACCGCCCCGCCCGACTGGGGATCCGTGAACCAGCCCTTCCGGCCGTCGAAGGCCTGGATGATGGTCATATTGGCCTCGACGACGGTGACGTCGACCCGGACCTTGTCGGGCTGCTTCTGGTAGACCGTGACCGGCGCGGTGATGCCGAACGGGATCAACTCGGCCGTCCCGGAGATGGTCACGTCCTTGATCGACTCGAGGACCTTGCGCCCGCCCATGGCCGCGAGCATTCTTTCGAGAACGGACAACGCTTCCTTGTTCCCGGCCGGCGCGGCCTTCTGCGCGAAGAGGGCCGGGGCCGCAAGCGAAGCCGCGAGAACGGCGGCGAGGATCAGGGTTTTTGAGCTTCTCATCGGCACCTCCGGATCGGCCGTCGAACGATTGGATATTCTAATCCAAACGGCTTGAATTGCCAACGGTCCGGATCTCGTCTGAGCGGTCTCGAATTTATCGCTCGCCTAGCCAATAACGAGAGCCGATGACAACATTAATATATCTTGAAGAAATTAAACAAATTACGGCAATATCTCTACTTTTTATTCATTGTAAATGTAGTGAAATAGTACATTCAAATATTGTTAACATCAATATTATGCTTGACTTAAGAAATTAATTTATGTTATAATCATAATGTCCAAATATAGGACATTTGTTTTATACAGAGATCTCGAATATGTCCGTCCGAATTGGCTTGATCACCTGCGCGAGCTTCGAACGCGAGATCCAGGCCGTCCAATCCTACCCGGACTTTCAGAACGTTCATTTCCGGGCCCATCCCGTGAGCTGCGATCTGACGGATTCTCCGTGGTCCGGGCTGGCCGAGGCGGTGGGCGCGTGCCAGACGGAAGGGTGCGCGGTCGGCCTAGCCGGAGGATATTGTCTGACCCGGCCCGCCCGGGAGCTCGGCGTCGAAGGCACGTGCCGGATCCACCAGGAAAGCCAGTGTACGGAATGGGTCGCGGACAAAGGGAGCGTCGACCGCCTCCTTCAGGCCGGCGCGCTGCCCGTTCTGCCGGGCTGGCTCAGGAACTGGGAATCGCATCTGGCCGCCCGCTGGGGCTCCGATCATAAAGCCGCCCAAGCCTTTTTCAGGGACGTCGCCCGCAAGGTGGTCCTCATCGATACGGGCGCCCATCCCGGCATCGATCGCGAACTCAAATCGTTCGGGCGCTTTCTCCGCCTGCCCTACGAGACTTTTCCCGCGGGGCTGGAACATTTCCGGCTGGCCCTGAGCCGGGTCGTCCTCTCCTGGCAGCTGGACGCGATCAAGGCGGAGAACGCCGGCCGCAAGGACACGGCCGGACGGCGGGTGTCGGATTATGCCCGGATCGGCCGCGTGCTGGCCGCCGCGACCGACGTCGCGTCCGCGGCCGACGTCCAGGCCGGCGTTCTCGAGCTTTTCCGGGTCATGGTCTCGCCCCGCGGGGCGGCCTACCATCCCCTGGAATCGCTCTCCGGCCGGACCGGGCCCGAAGACTCCCCGTTCGACCGGATCCTCATCCTCAACTCGGACTATGCCTGGACCGAGGACCGGCGGACCGTCTATCTCAAGATCGCCCACGGCCGCGAGCTCCTCGGCGTCCTCGAACTCGAGGGCTTCGGCGGGCCCGAGAGGGACGACCACGATCTCGATCTGGCCCTGTCTCTGGCCAAGCTCGCCGGGCTGGCTTTGGCCAGCGTCCGGATGTCGCGGGAGATCGGCGACGCGCGCGACCGCGCCGCCGGCGCCGAGGCCGTCCTGGCCTCCGGCGACGAAATGATGACCCGGGTCTTCAACTATCCCCTGGGCCTTTACCGGACGACCCCCCAAGGGAAGATCCTGATGGCCACTCCGACCCTGGCCCGTATGCTCGGCTATCCGGACGTCGGGGCCCTCAAGGCGGTGGGCTTCTGGGACTTCCACTGCGACCCGCGCGACCGGGACAACAAGCGGGCCTATCTCGACTCGACCTCCATGGTCGGGATCTTCGAGTCCCAGCTGCGCCGGGCCAACGGCACGCACTTCTGGGCCGAGGACTCCTGCCGGGCGACCAAGGACGGCCGCGGCCAGGTCCTCTTCTACGAGGGGGTCATCGAGGATATCTCCGCGAGAAAGCAGATGAAGGACGAACACGCCCGGGTCATGCAGCTGCAACACGCGGTGGGGGAGGTCTCCGAGCGCCTGCTGTCGCCGACGCCGATCGAAGAGATGTCCTCCCTCGTCCTGGACCAGGCCCGCCGCCTGACCTCGAGCGTCTCCGGGTTCGTCGGGCATGTCGATCAACGGACCGGCAGCCTGGTGCCCGCGGCGATGACCGCCGACGCCAGGGACATGTCCGAGGGCCATCCGGACGCCGTCGGGCGTTTCCACGAGAATTCGGGTCTGTGGCGCTGGATCCTCGAGGAGCGGCGGGCCATCGTGACCAGCATGCCCAGCCTGGACCCCCGCTACCGGGGGATGCCGGATTGGCACCTGCCGGTCGGGCCCTTCCTGGCCGTCCCGGCGATCATGTCGGGGGCGATCGTCGGCCTTATCGTCGTCGCCAACGCGGAGACCCCCTACCTCGAGAGGGACCTCGACGCGGTCGAGCGTCTGGCCGGGCTTTACGCCATCGCCGTCCAGCGGACGCGGACCGAGAACGAGCTCAGGGACCTGTCCCTCGTCGACGAGCTGACCAAGGTCTACAACCGCCGCGGCTTCCTGACCCTTTCCGAACAGCAGATGAAGGTCGCCCACCGGACACGGAAGGAGATGGCCCTGTTCTACGTCGACCTCGACGACCTCAAGAAGGTCAACGATTCCTCCGGCCACGAGGAGGGCGACGCCGCCCTCGTCGAGACGGCCGAGGTGCTGAAGGACGCCTTCCGCGATTCGGACATCATCGCCCGCCTCGGCGGCGACGAGTTCGCCGTCCTGGCCATCGACGTGGCCGAAGGGAAGGTGGCCGCCCTGGCCCGACGGATCCGCGAGCGGCTCCAGGTCCGCAACGCCCGGGCCGGGATCGCCCATCCGCTCGCGCTCAGCCTGGGCATCTCCCGCTACGATCCCGACCACCCCTGCGCCCTCCAGGAGCTCCTCGCTCAGGCGGACCGCATGATGTACCAGGAGAAGATGTCGAAGAAGCCGGCCGCCGCGGCCGCCTGACGGCCGTCCCCCTCAGTTCCGGATCCCGTACTTGGCCAGCTTGTTGTAGAGCGTCGTCCGCGAGATCGACAGGATCTTGGCCGTCTGGCGCAGGTTGCCCTTGGTCACCTTCAGGAGATAGGCGATGTAGTCCTTTTCGAGGTCGCTCAGGGTGGACAGGCGGCCGCCGCCGGTGAAGGCGAGCGCTCCCTGGGGCGGCACGTAATCCCGGAGGTACTTGGGTAGGTTGGCGACATCGACGAAGTCCTTCTTGCAGAGCATGGCCGCGCTCTCCAGGACGTTGGCCAGCTCGCGCACGTTCCCCGGCCAGGCGTATTTGAGGAAGATCTTCTGAACCTCGCGGGAGACGCCGCGCAGGCTCTTGCCGAAATTCCGGTTGGCCCCCTGCAGGAAATGGCGGACGAGCAGGGGAATATCCTCGAGCCGCTCGCGGAGCGGGGGGAGGTCGATGACGACCTTGTTCAGGCGGTGGAAGAGGTCCTCCCGGAATCCGCCCGCCCGGACCGCCTCGCCCAGGTCCTTGTTCGTGGCGGCCAGGACCCGGACCTCGACCGCGGTGCTCTCGTTGGCCCCCAGTGGACGGAACTCCCGGCTCTCGAGGACGCGCAGGAGCTTGGCCTGGACGGCCACGGGGATCTCGGCGATCTCGTCGAGGAGGATGGTCCCGCCGTCGGCCTCTTCGAACAGGCCGCGCTTGTCCCTGTCGGCGCCGGTGAAGGCCCCTTTCTTGTAGCCGAAGAGCTCCGATTCGAAGAGGTTCTCCGGGATGGAGGCGCAGTCGCAGACGACGAGCGGCCGGTCCTTGTAAGGGCTCAGGCCGTGGATGGCCCGGGCCACGACCTCCTTGCCCGTGCCGGTCTCGCCGGTGACGAGGACGCTCGAGAAATACTTGGCGATATTCTCGATGACGCCGAAGATCTCGAGCATGGTCGGGTTGCGGCTGATCAGGCCCTCGAAGGCGTATTTCCGTTCCAGCTTCTTCTCGAGGTGGAGCGTCTCGCGGCGGAGCTCGCGCTTGCGGGAGATGCGGCGCAGGATGTCGCCGAGGATGTCGCGCTCATAGGGCTTGGGCACGAAGTCGGTGGCGCCCGAGCGGATGACGTCGAGCACGGCCTCCCGCCCAATGGCCTCGCCGCCGACGAGGACGTCGACGAGGGCGTCGGACTTCTTGATCTTCTTGAGGACGAGGAGCCCGGCGGCGAGTGCGTCGCCGCAGTCGACGAGCACGACCCGGATGCCGTTCTCCCGGATGACGTCGAGATAGGCGTCGTCCGTCTGGGCGAAAAAGACGTTGAAATCGGCGGCCACGGGCGCCTTTTTGACGGACTCGTAGAGCGAGAAGTCGTCGGAAATGATCAGCAGATTGGTCTGCGCGTCCATCGCTCCAAGCCCAACTCCCTTGAGGGTAGGGATATCTTATCAAATTTCAACGGGAATCAACAGTCTTTCCGGATTCTCCGGGACGCTTCCGGACGAGCGTGATGCGGGCCCGGTTCCGGACCTCCTCCTCGATCCGGACGACGGGATAGTCCGCCTGGCCGAGGTACTTGACGTGGGCCCGGAGGTAGGCCAGGCCCTGGGCGCAGAGGAACTCGAGCCAATCGCCGGTCGCCGTCTCGTCCATGAGCTCCGGCGTCTGCTCGTTGAACGTCGTCTGGGTCCGCGGCGTCATCCGGCTCTCGACCGGGCCCCGCCGCTTGGCGAAGATATTGACCCCGTCCGTGATCTCCAGCGCGTTCATGTGCGGGGCCCAGCGCGCGGCCCAGCGCTCGTAGCGGTCGTAGAACTTCCGGTTCGACGCGGCCAGGGCCGGATCGGCGTTGAGCTCGGCGGCGATGAGCTTCATCAGGGCCGCGGCCTCCCCGCGGTGGTCCTCGTAGAGCGGCAGGCCGAGGGAGCGGAAATAATCGAACCAGCCCTTGGGGATCCAGTAGTCGCGGAACAGGTAAGGCGTGTAGTTCGAGAACGGCTGGACCCATTCGTGGGACGGGTAGCCGTGGAGGTTGAGGAGAATGTCCGGGGCCCACCGCTCGGTCAGCCGGGCCCGGACGGCGGCCTCGGGCAGGAGGGGCTTGGCCCCCGTCTGGTAGCCCATGTCCACGCCGAGCGCGCCGTAGCGGCCGGCGTGGAGGCTGTGGAACGGCTCGTTCTTCTGCATGGCGTAGGCGAGCGCGGCGCCGTCGGGGTTCTCCACCGGCTCGAAAACGAAGCTCATCTTCTTGAGCGCTTCGCGGGCGGCGGGGTCGCGGGCCAGGAGCTCGGCGAAGCGGAGCAGGTAGCTCGTCGACGAGACCTCGTTGGCGTGCTGGCGGGCGACGGCCTGAAGGGTCGGCTTGACGGTGACGAGCCGCGGCAGCGAGACGTACTTCTCGAAAGGCAGGAAGAGCTCGAGGACGGGCACGTCGCGGCCCTCGTAGGAGCGGCCGCCGACGTAGCCCTTGACGCCCTGGAGGGCCGCGAGGCGGCGGACGATATCGCCGGCCATGTCCGGGGAGATGATATCGCGGGTGGTGACGATCGGCCCGTCCGGCGGCCCGAGGGCGGCACCGGCCGCGCCGGCGGGGCCCGGGGCCGGGAGGACCGGGAGCCGCTCGTCCTTGTCCTGGGACTGATATCGCGGCCGGAGGGTCAGGGCGTCCAGGGCGGGGAAGCGGAACGGATCGGCGATGAGGCCGGCTTCGGCGAGGCGGCGCCAGGTCCCGGCCATCTCGACGAAGGCCAGGTAATCGGCCTCCTTCTCCCATTCGGATTCGAAGACGACGTCGGCGACGTGTCCGGTCCGGCCGTCGAGGACGAGCTCCGTGACGCGGCTGTCCTTCGGCTTGAAGGCCGGGACGGCCGTCTTCCGGGTGACCTCTTCGTGGCCCTTCTCCTTCCAGCGGAGGACCATCTGGGCCGAGGCGGCCGGCCAGTCCTCGAGGACGATCCGGACCCGGGCCGGCCCGCCCTCCAGCGAGGGGTGGAGGGACGGGAAGACGTTGCCGGGAGCGGAGGACCGGGACGTGTCGGCTGCGGTGTCCTTGTCCTCCGGGTCGAAGCGGGTGATGCCGCGGAGAAGGTCGAGCGTGTCGAAATAGATCTCGTCGTGGATGGCCTCGAGCGAGGAGACGATCTCCTCGTCGAGCCCGATCCGGTAGTCCGGCTCGCTCGCCCGGAGGTCGACGGTGAGACGCTTGAAGTAGGGCTGCTTGGAGAAGGTCGGCTCGTCACCCGTCTTCTTCCTGACGTGGGCGACGACCGCCGTCAGGACCTCCGACTGGTAGAACGCCCAGAACTTCTCGAGGTCGGTCTGGAGAGGCTGGTCGCAGACGACGGTCCCGCCGGCGACGACCCGGAGCCAGCCTGTCGTGAGCTTGGCCGTGCCCCATTCGGGCAGGACCGCCGAGAGCGGGATCTCCAGGGTCCGGGGCGTGAAGCTCTCGGCCAGGACGACCGCCCCCTTGGCGTCGACGGCCTCGACCCGGTAGACGGGCTCGCCGGGCGGGGCGATCTCGAACGCGATGCGCTCGAGCGGCAATCCCAGGCCCCTGGCCAGGATCTCGTCGACGGGGTAGAGCTCCTGGAGCCAGCGGGACGGCTCGGCGTAGGTGCGCTTGGCCCGCGAGAGATCCTCGGGCTCTTCGGCGAACCGGACGGTCAGGCTGGCGACGCCCCTGTCCTTGAGCGACGGCAGGACCTTCTCGACGAGCCAATAAAAGCCCGGCTTGTAGGCGGACAGGACCTCGATCCGGGCGGCCGGGAAACCGGACTGCTCGAGGAAGGCCTTGACCTCGCCCCGGACCTTCTCCCGGACGGCCGGGGATTCGCTGACGCCGAGGCTGACCTCCACGCCGCCGCCCTTGCCCGCCGCGTCGACGATGGCCCGGAGCCTGTCCTTGAGCAGGGCCATGGCGTCGTCGACCTCCCAGGTGAACGTCTTCTCCTTTTCGAAGACGGTCTGGCCGTCCTTGAGCGAGGCGGTCTTCAGGGACACCGGAGCGCCGCCGGCGGCGGCGCGCAGGGCGGCGCCGACGGCCTCGCCGAACGGGGCGTTCGGTCCCGGCAGCACCAGGTCGGCCCCGACCGATTCGAGATCGCGGCCCTTGATCTCCGCCGCCGCCTTTTCGACGGCGGCCATCAGGACCGCTTCGGCTCCGCCTTTCTCTCCGGCGAGGAGCCTCTCGACGTCGGCGGCCAGGTCGGCCAGCTGGGGGTTCCCCTCGCCGTAGTCGGCGAAGTAAGGGAAGGTCCGCGAGAGATAGGCGACCGTCCTATCGAGGCCGGGGCCGTCGGCGCCCTGGACGACCAGGGCCGTTGATTTGCCGAAGGCCTTGGGAACGATCTTGATGATCCCGCGGCCGGCCTCGAGCGGCGGGAGCTTGAGCTTGCCCGTCTTGAGAAGGTCGGCGGTCAGGCCGTTCCCGCCGACGAGGAGAGGCGCGGCCAGGGCCTTGCGGCTCTCGATCTCGGCGTCGAGCTGGACGATGGGGAAGGAGGCGCCGGCCGTTCCCAGGACGAGCCGGCTGGCCAGGTCGGCGATGCCCGGGATCGAGGGCTCCTTGGGAACCACGACCAGGGCCTCGAGGGTGTCGGGGACGCCGTCCCGGTCCTGGTCCGAATAGACGCCCCGGCTCGAAAAGAGGCCGAGGAGATCGAACTCCCGGCCGGCGGCCTCGGTCCCGGGCCGCTCTTTGAATCCGGGCGTGAGCAATCTTTTGGTCGCGCCCGTTCTCGGCAGGACGGCGGTCGAGCGCGCCGGGCCGCAGCGGAGCTCGAAGGTCAGGGCGGCGCAGGCCGGGACGGAGAGGGTCGCGGTCCGCATCCCGCGGCGCTGGTCGGCCGCGAGAAGCTGCAGGGCATCCTGGGCTTTGCGGCGGTCCGCTTCGGCGGCGAAATGGAGCTCGACGACGAGGTCCTTGATCTGACCCTGGTCGAAGGCCAGGGCCTTGAGGCCGTCGGAGACGGGCGGAGCCGCGGGGAACTCGTAAAGGGCTTCGCGGACGATCGACTTGTCGAGCTTGGCGCCCGCCGCGGCCAGGAACGTCCCGATGTCTTTTTCGAGGCTCTCATAGGTCGCGCCGGTCTCGCGGCCCCAGATCTCCCAGAAATAGGGCCAGCGGAGGAAAAAGGCACGGCCGGTCTTGAGGAGAGCTTCATCGGAGCCCGCGACGCAGGCGATCCCGGTCTGGCCTTTCCGGGTGAAGAGAAAGACCAGGCCCCGGTTGGCGGGAAGCGAAGCGGGATCGAGGCCCCGCTGCTTGAGGGCCTCGCGGGCCCAGGCCAGGTTGCCGCCGATCAGGATAGGCAGGGGAGGCGTCGCCCCCGCGCCGATCTCGGACTCGCGGCGGACCAGTCCGAAATCCACGGCCAGGCTCTCGAAGTTGGCCCGGGCGGCGATGTCGGCCGCCAGGACGAGCTCGCCGGCCGTGGGCTTGTCCGAGAGGAGGATGGTCACGGCCGGCTTTTCCGGGAAACCGTCGCCGTCGAGGTCGAGGACGGCCCGCCCGGGCAGGAAGAGCCGGGACAGGCTGTCGGTTTCGGCCAGCCCGGCCTGGGCCAGAACGAGCGCCGCGAAGGCGGCCAAAAGGGTCTTTTTCATCGTCCGCTCTCCATGGTCGATTCGGCGGGATTCTATCACAGTCGGCCCCCCGCGGCGAACTCCGGGGACGGTTGGGGAAGGCCGGCCGGCTAGCCGCAACCGGAAGAAAATAATGGGGAAAGCCACAATATGTGGGGGCCTTCGGGCCGGATTGTAGCACCCCTAGATTTTGCGCTTGACAAAGCCATTGGCATCCGCTAGCATGGGACCAGTCCAAGCAAGCGCGGGTTCCTTATTATGATGATCCATAGATTAAAGTACCTGTTTATCCTGTTCGTCGGGTTCTTCTTTTTCGGGGGGATCCCTGTCGAATTCGGGACCGAGGGGGCGTTCTTCCACGGCTTCATGATCCCCAAGCCCGTCATCCGGGTCGGACTGGGGACCAACCTCAAGGACATCCACATCCGTTCCTCTTCGGGGATGAAGATCTACGAGGTCAATACCGGCTACCGGATCATCAACGACGATGCCGACGAGGCCTTGATCAAAGGCGCCGGCGAGAAGCTGACTGAAAAGTATCTCATTCTTCTGGCCCACGCCAAGGACGCGGAAGAGGCGGACCAGCTGGCCGCCAGCTACAAGGCCAAGTTCGGCGGCAACGTCTATGCGGCCGCCGACCGCGAGAGCGAGGCGGCCGGCGTCTTCGAGATCAAGCTCGGCGACTATCTGACCCGCGGCGACGCGCTGGCCAAGGTCGCGGAGCTCAACGCGGCCGGCCTGAAGGACGTTTGGATCGACCGCGAGGAGATCCTCGAGGAACCGACCCGGCCGATCTGGATGCTCGTCGGCAGCGAGCTCAAGTCGCTCAGCCGCGATTCGGAGCTCTATTTCATCCCGGCC
Source organism: Candidatus Aminicenantota bacterium (assembly GCA_026393955.1). Taxonomy (GTDB): domain Bacteria; phylum Acidobacteriota; class Aminicenantia; order Aminicenantales; family Saccharicenantaceae; genus RBG-16-66-30. Next base: position 10,116 of record JAPKZE010000057.1, on the reverse strand, counting down.
AATCCGCAGAGCTTCCTGACGCTCAACGGCAAGGGCTACCGGGGCTTCCTGGTCCTGTCCGGGACGCCTCGGGGCATCGTCATCGTCAACTACGTCAACCTCGAGGACTATCTCAAGAGCGTCGTGCCCGGCGAGCTGTCGCCGGGGCAGTTCAACGCCATCGAAGCGCTGAAGGCCCAGGCGGTCGCGGCCCGGACGTACGCGCTCAAGAACATGAAGCAGTTCGATCAGTACGGCTACGATCTCGTCAATACGCCCCGCTCGCAGCTCTACGTGGGCATGGCCTCCGAGAATCCCTTGAGCACGCGGGCCGTCGAAGAGACGAAGGGCGAGGTCCTGCGCTATCGGGGCGAACTGATCAACGCCCTCTACACGAGCACCTGCGGCGGCCGGACCGAGGACGCCGAAAAGGTCTTCTCGGGCCGCCCCGTGCCTTACCTCAAGAGCGTCGAGTGCTCGTCGGAGAAGCAGAAGGAATGGGTCCTCGAGGCGCGGACGCCTGTCGCTCCGATCACCGTCGACGGCCGGAACGCCAGCCTCGACGTCGCCTATCTCGTCGGGCTGGGGATCGTGCCCATGGGCGCCGCCCCGCTCGACTTCCGGCAGGACACCACCTTCGACGAGGCGGTCGAGTGGATCCGGGACGCCCGGAGGCTCGTCGGGGTCAGGGACCAGGGCTTCGTTCCCGATTCCTTCGGCCTCGACTTCATCAGCCTGGCCGGGCTCCTCGTCGACGCCTTCGGCTGGCAGGCCAGGATCGAGGAGCTGCTCCTCCCCGGCGAGGTGGATTTCCTTCTCAAGGACCTGCCGCAGGTCCAGGGCAAGGCCCGCGGGCCCATGGCCTACTGCTTCCAATCGGGGCTTCTTCCGGCCTCGGTCCGGACCGGCGATCCGTCGCGGCCGGTCAGCCGGGCCGAGCTGGCCGTGGCCCTGGCCCGGATCATCAAGGACCACAAGGACTTCTTCAAGACGGGGTTGTTCCGGGCGGCGGGCAAGGGCACCCTCGAGATCGGACAGGATTTCGACCGCCGGACGCTGGCCCTGTCCAACCATGTCCGGCTGCTGCGGACGATCGAGAACGAGACGACCTTCGCCACCAAGCTGACGCTGCTCGGCGGGGAGAGCGTGCGCTGGCTCGAGCGGGACGGCCAGGTCGCCTACCTCGAGGTGTTCTACCCGCCCAACTCCAACGTCCTGGACCGGTCGTCGCGGTACAACCGGTGGCAGGTCCGGAAGACGCGGCTGGAGCTGGAGAAGCTCCTCAATCAGGCCTACCCGATCGGCTCCCTCGTCGACATCGAGATCGGGAAGCGCGGCGATTCAGGGCGGGTGATGGACCTGACGCTGATCGGGGCCGCCGCGACCGCGACGGTCTACGGCTTCCAGATCCGGGCCGCCCTGGGGCTGCGCGACACGCTCTTCGTCGTCGACCGCTCCTACGACGAGCAGGGCCGGGTCGACCAGTTCACCTTCTCGGGCCGGGGTTGGGGCCACGGGGTCGGGCTGTGCCAGGTCGGCGCCTACGGCATGGCCGTGGCCGGCGCCAAGTACCCGGACATCCTGAAGAAGTACTACAGCGGCGTCAAGATCGATAAGATCTATTAGTTGGGGTCGGACCACAGCTTCTCGACTTATATCAACGAGTTAGGTCTCAAAAAGACCTCCCAAATGGCTTAAAACCGTTGTTTTTGAGGGCAAAAACGAGAGAGCCCGGTCCTCGACCTATGCTATGATTAGGTCCGGAAAGGAAAGAAAACCATGAGCATCACAAGAGCTCTCAATGCCAAAAAGACCGAAGCCCGCGAATATCAGACCCCGGCGTCCGGCATTTTCTTCACCGTGCAGGAGGTCCTTTACGAGGGGCGTTCCAAATTCCAGCGGATCGAGATCATCCGCAACAAGGACTACGGCCGCGTCCTGCTCCTCGACGGGCTGGTCCAGACGACCGAACGGGACGAGTTCTACTATCACGAGATGCTCGTCCATCCGGCCCTGACGTCCCACGCGCGTCCGAAGAACGTCCTGATCATCGGCGGCGGCGACGGCGGGGCCCTCCGCGAGGTCCTCAAGCACCCGGTCGAGAAGGCCTGGCTGGTCGAGATCGACGGCAAGGTCATCGAGGCCTGCCGCGATCACTTCCCCTGGCTGAAGGCGACCTTCCGGGACCCCCGGGCCGAGCTCGTGGTCGCCGACGGCAACGTCTTCATCGACAAGGTCCGGGAGACCTTCGACGTCATCCTGGTCGATTCGTCGGATCCCGTCGGACCGTCGACGGTCCTCCACCAGGAGGCGTTCTACCGGAAGCTCAAGTCGAAGCTCAACCCCGGCGGTATTATCGCCGCCCAGGCCGGCTCACTCATGCTGCACCTGGATTCCCACGCCCGCAAGCGGGCTTTCCTGAAGAAGATCTTCAAGCGCGCGGCGCTCTACCTCGGGCCGGTGCCGACGTATCCCGTCGGCATGTGGTGCTACGATTTCCTGTCGGACAAGGTCGATCCGGCCAAGGTCCGGACGCTCTACATCCCTGACGGTCTGAAGTATTTCAACCCCGACGTCTATCGCGGCGCTTTCGCCCTGCCGAACTTCCTGGCGGAGCGGCTGGCCAAGGGCCGGTAGGCTGGTTCAGACGCCGAGCGTACCCGCCGCGTAGCGGGCCCTGAGAGCGGCCAGCATGTCCACCGTCATCGCGGCCAGGTCGTAGTCCGGCTTCCAGTCCCATTCGGCCCTCGCCGCGCTGTCGTCGATCGAGGCCGGCCAGGAGTCGGCGATGGCCTGCCGGAAGTCCGGCTCGTAGCGCACTTCGAAGCCGGGGACGTGCTTGCGGATCTCGGCGGCCAGCTCGCCGGCCGAGAAGCTCATGGCCGTGACATTGAAGCCCGCATGGTAGCTCAGGCGGGCGAAGTCCGCGTCCATCAAATCGAGCGTGCACTTGAGGCAGTCGGGCATGTACATCATCGGCAGGCGCGTGTCCTCGCGGAGGAAGCAGGTGTAGCGGCCGTGCTTGACGGCCTCGTAGTAGATCGCGACGGCGTAGTCGGTCGTGCCGCCGCCGGGTAGGGTCAGGTGGCTGATGATGCCGGGATAGCGGCAGCCGCGGACATCGAGGCCGTATTTCCGGACGTAGTAGTCGGCCAGCAGTTCGCCGGCGACCTTGGTGACGCCGTACATCGTGGACGGGCCGAGGACGGTGTCCTGGGGCGTCCTTTCGCGGGGGGTGGACGGGCCGAAGACGGCGATCGAGCTCGGCGAGAAGATGCGGACGAGCCCGCGGGCCCGGCCGATCTCGAGGATGTTGTAGAGCCCGTTCATGTTGACGTCCCAGGCCTTCTGGGGGTTCTTCTCGCCCGTCGCGGAGAGCAGGGCGGCCAGGTGGTAGACGGTGTCGGCGCCGAACTTCCCGATGAGGCCGTCGAGGGCGGACCGGTTGGTGACGTCGACGAGCTCGAAGGGCCCGGACTCGGCCAGGACGGCCGGGGGGCGGACGACATCCGTGACGAGGACGTTGTCGCGGCCGTATTTCGCGCGCAGGGCCTGGGCCAGCTCGGAGCCGATCTGCCCGGCCGCGCCGGTCATCAGGACTCGCTTCGTCTCTTTGGCCATTGTCGTCGGCTCCGTTCAAGGTGAGATCAACGAACAGAAGGATATTTATAGCACAGCCGCGCCAGGGCAGGCAACAAGAAGGGACCTGGTCTTCGCAACGCCAGCTTGGCCGTTCCGGAGCCCCAATAGTCGGTTGCGAAGACCAGGTCCCTTCTTTTGGGGGTTTGACCCCATCTTGAACTTCAGCTAAAGTATCTGGGCCCGCTATGAACCACGACCCTGACCATCACAACCGAGGAGGCGTTCCCATGGCTTTGAACCTGACAGGCACCGGTCTGACCGTCGATAAAGTCGTCCAGGTGGCCCGCGGCCGCGAGCCCGTCGCCCTCGATCCCGAGGCCCGGAAGCGGATCGTGAAGTGCCGGGCCCTGCTCGAGGACAAGATCCAGAAGAAAGAGATCATGTACGGCGTCAACACCGGCATCGGCGAGCTGGCCAACGTTGTCCTGACCCAGGAGCAGGTCGAGCAGTACCAGCGCTATATCATTTACAGCCACGCCGCCGGCTTCGGCAAGCCCATGCCCGAGGAGATCGTCCGGGCGGCCATTCTCAGCCGGATCAGCTGCCACTGCCACGGCCACTCCGGCCTGCGCCCGGTCGTCACCGAGACGATGATCGAGCTCCTCAACAAGGGCGTCACGCCGGTCATGTGCGAGAAGGGCTCGGTCGGCGCCTGCGGCGACCTGTCGCCGATGGCCCAGATGGCCCTCGTGCCGATGGGCGAGGGCGAGGCCTTCTACAAGGGCGAGCGCCTGGCCGGCGCCGAGGCCCTCAAGCGGGCCGGCATCGAGCCCATCGTCCTCCACGCCCGCGACGGCCTGGCCATGATCAACGGCTCGAACGTCATCGCCGGCATGGCGGCCCTGACCGTCCACGACGTCCACCGCTGGCTGAAGATGTCCGAGATCGCCGCGGCCATGACGCTCGAGGTCCTCAACGCCAACATGAAAGCTTACGACGAGCGCATCCACAAGACCCGGGGCTATCCCGGCGCCCTCGAATCGGCCGCCAACGTCCGGCGCATCACCGAGGGCAGCGAGCTTCTGGCCCAGCCGGGGAAAAAGGTCCAGGACGCCTACAGTCTCCGCAGCACGCCCCAGGTCGTCGGCGCCGCGCGCGACGCGCTCAAGTGGGCCCGGTACATGATCGAGATCGAGCTCAACGGCGCGGCCGACAACCCCGTCTTCTTCCCGGACGAGCAGCTCGTCCTGACCGGGGCCAATTTCCAGGGCGTGCCCCTGGCCCTGCCGCTCGAGCTCCTGGGGACCTCGGTGACCACCATCGCCGTCCTGTCCGAGAGGCGCCACAACCGGTTGATGAACCCGCACCTCAACGCCGGCCTGCCGGCCTTCCTGACCAAGGGCGCCGGGATGTTCTCCGGCCTGATGCTGACCCAGTACACGGCCGGGGCCCTCATCTGCGAGAACCGCATCCTGTGCCACCCGGCGGCGACCGGCTCCATCCCGGCCGCGGCCGACCAGGAGGACTTCGTCAGCATGGGGATGACCACGGCCCTCAAGACGCGCCAGATCATCGACAACGCCCAGGCCGTGCTGGCCATCGAGCTCATGGCCGGGGCCCAAGCCGTCGATTTCCGCGCCCCCCACAAGCCGGGCAAGGGCATCCAGGCGGCCCACGAGGTCATCCGCAAGTACGTCGCCCACCTCGAAGAGGACCGGCCGCTCTACGACGACATCAACAAGCTCAAGGAGGTCGTCGAGTCGGGCGAGATCCTCGACGCGGTCGAGAAGGCCGTCGGGACCCTGGCGTGACGCCATGAGCCTGCGGATCGCCCTCGTCACCGGGGCCAGCCGCGGCATCGGCCGGGCCATCGCCCTGCGGCTGGCCGAGGACGTCTCGGGCGTGGCCGTCCATTACTTCAGCCGGCGCGACGAAGCGCAGGAGCTGGCCGCGGCCATCCGAGAGAAGGGCAAGCTCTCGGCTATCTTTCGGGCCGACCTGACCAAGAAGGCCCAGGCCGCGGGGCTGGTCAAGAAGGTCGAGGAGAGGTTCGCCCGCGTCGATGTCCTCGTCAACAACGTCGGTCCGTTCCTGGTCAAGCCCTGGGACCAGCTCGAGGTCGCCGATTGGGAGCGGGCCCTGCGGGGCAACCTCCTCGGGCCCTATTTCTGCATGAAGGCGGCCCTGCCGGGCATGCGCAAACGGAAGTGGGGGAGGGTCGTCAACATCGGCTACAGCCGGGCCGAGCAGATCGGTTCCTTCCCGACGATCGCCCCCTACGCCGTGGCCAAGACCGGCCTGCTCACGCTGACCCGCACGGCGGCCGTCGCGGAGGTCGGGAACGGCATCACGGTCAACATGGTCTCCCCCGGGCTCATCCGGGGCGGCGCCCTGCCGCAGGCCCGGAATATCACCGAGTCCCAGCTCGGGACATTCGAGGACGTCGCCGCGGCGGTGGCCTATTGCGCCTCGGACGCCGCGGCCGCCGTCACCGGAACGAATCTCATCGTCTCCGGCACCTGGAAGATGTGAACCCTGGCCGGCCGGGGCCGTATATTTATCTAGCCCCCTTCTTCGTTGACATCGCCGGGGGGCGGAGCGATATTTAAAAGGCTACATCACCGAGGGGAGGACACACATGGCCATTTATCTTTGGATCGCCGCCGTCATCATCTTCATCTTTCTGGCCGGCATCCGGATCGTCCGGCCGACGCACCGCGGGCTCATCGAGCGGCTGGGGCGCTATAACCGCTTTGCCATGCCCGGCCTCAGCTGGATCATCCCCGTCATCGAGACGATGCGCCAGATCAACATCACCGAGATGATGGTCGACGCCGCGCCCCAGGAGATCATCACCAACGACAACCTCAACGCCCGGGTCGACGCCCAGGTCTACTTCCGGGTCAAGGAAGACGAGCCGAGCGTCAAGGCCTCGCAGTACAACGTCAACAATTTCCAATGGCAGATCGTCAACCTGGCCCGGACGACGCTGCGCAACATCATCGGCACCCTGACCCTCAAGTCGGCCAACAGCGAGCGGGGCAAGATCAACGACGAGCTTCTCAAGACCCTGTCCGCGGAAGCGGCCCGTTGGGGCATCGACATCGTCCGGACCGAGCTCAAGGAGATCGACCCGCCCAAGGACGTCCAGGAGACGATGAACAAGGTCGTCAAGGCGGAGAACGAGAAGATCGCCGCGGTCGACTTCGCCACGGCGCGAGAGACGGTCGCCGACGGTGAGCGGCGGGCCGAGATCAAGAAAGCCGAGGGGGTCCGGCAGGCCAAGATCCTCGAGGCCCAGGGCGAGGCCGAAGCCATCCGCCTGGTCAACGAGGCCGCCGAGAAGTACTTCGTCGGCAACGCCCAGGTCCTGCGCCGGCTCCAGGCGCTCGAGACGGCCCTTCAGGGCAACGCCAAGATCATCGTGCCGTCGGACAGGGACCTGGTCAACGTCATCGGCGATATGGCCGGGATCGTTCCCTTGAAAAAATAGGCTCAGTCGGTGCCGGCCAGCTGGATCGTCACCTTCCGCGTCTTGTCCTCGCGCGTGACCGTGAGCGTCACCGTGTCGCCGATCTTGTAGCCGTCCAGGGCGGTGAACAGGTCGTCGTAGGACTTGGTCTTCATCAGGTCGATCGCCGTGACAACGTCGCGGATGAGAAGCCGCCCGTAATTGTCCCGGTAGAGGCCGCGCAGGCCGAGATCGTAGGCCCGGCTGTCCCGGGCGACCTGGAGGACGACCGCCCCTTCGATCTTGGCCCGCCGGGCCACCTCGTCCCGCACGAATTGGACCCCGCCGATGTCCGGCCGGATGACCTTCCCGAACTGGATGATCTGGGGCACGATCTTCTTGATGGTGTCCACGGGGATGGCAAACCCGAGTCCGCTCGAGGCGCCGGAGGGACTGATGATGGCCGTGTTCATCCCGATGAGCTCGCCGGCTGAATCCAGGAGCGGACCCCCCGAATTGCCCGGATTGATCGAGGCGTCGGTCTGGATCATGTCCCGGATGGTGAAGTTCCCGGCGCCGAGCATGCTCCGGCCCAAGGCGCTGACGATGCCCTTGGTGACCGTGTGGTCCAGACCGAACGGGTTGCCGATGGCGATGACCTTCTGGCCGACCTGGAGGTCGCGCGAGGTCCCGATCGCGACCGGCTCCAGCCCGTCGACCTTCTGGCCGAGCTTGAGGACGGCGATGTCCTTGGTCGGGTCGCGGCCGACGAGCGTGGCCTCGACCTGGCGCTGGTCGGGCAGGCTGACCATGAACTTGTCGCCCTCGTCGATGACGTGGAAGTTGGTCACGAGGTGGCCGGCGTCGTCCCAGACGAAGCCGGAGCCGCTGCCCCGCGGCACGGGCTGGTCGGACGAGTAGAAGAAGTCGCGGACGTACTGGAGGTTGGTGATATAGACGACGGAGTTCTTGGTCTTGCGGACGACCTCGATGGTGTTCAGCTCGTCCTCGCTCAGCCGGGCTTTCCCCGAGGCCGGGGGGGCGGCCTGCGGCGTTTGCGCCGGGGCGCTCGCGACGGCGGGGACGGGCTCCGCTTCCGTTCGGTCCCGGCCGGTGTCGGCGCAGGCAAAGAGAGCGAGGCCCAGCGCGATCGTGCCCAGAATGACGGTCCTATGCGTCGTTGATCTCATGTCGGTTCCTCCCGGAACTCCATTATATCTCACTCGTCACCCCGGATGAGCCGCCCCGGCATGACGATCAGGCGCTTCATCACTTCCTCACGAAGGGCTTCGTCTCGAGGGGCTTGGCCGCGTCGTCGAAGAACTTCTTCTGGAGCTCGGCCGTGACCGTGTCCTTCTTCACCGACCGGACCATCTCGACCAGCGCCGCCGTCTCTGCCTCGATCAGCGCCCGGCCGAACTCCGCGTTCCCGGCGCTGCCGTCGCCGCGATAGTGGTTGGGCTGTCCCGCGTACCACCAGATGCCCGTGTAGGCGTTCGTCAGACCGGCCTGGCGCTTCTGGTCTTCGCCGCTCTCGGCCCCGGCCCGGTCGAGCCGGACGAGCCCGGGGTGATGGGCCAGCATGACCGAGGTCTCCTCCTCGCCGGCGTGCCCGTCGACCGCGGTCTTCCGCATCTTGTCCAGCTTCGCCTTGGTCGCCTCGTCTTCGGAGGGCTCGAAGAGGTAGACGACGTAGTCGTGGCGCGCCTCGAGCTGGGACTGGCAGAAGAAGTGGAGGAAGGCGTCGTTGCCGCCGTGCCCGTTGACCAGGACGATCTTCTTGAAGCCGTTGCGGGCCAGCTCGTCGCAGGTCTGCTGGAGGATGTCGAACATCATCCGGCTGCCGTAGGCGATCGTTCCCGGCTGGTGCTTGGCCTCGAAGATCTGGCCGACGAAGTAGGGCGGGAAGACGACGGCATAATCCGCGGCCGCGGCCCGCAAGGAGACTTCGCGGCAGTCGATGAGGTCGGTCCCGAGCGGCAGGTGCGGGCCGTGCTTCTCCAGGATGCCCAGGGGGACGATGCAGGTCCCGCCGGAGCGGGCCACGGCCTGGACGAAGTCCGGCGAGGACAGCTCTTCGTAGCGGACGGAGAGCGCCGCCGCGGCCGGCTTGGCCGTCTGCGGGACGGCGGCGAGAACGCCGGATGCCGCCGCCAGACCGATCAGGGCCGTCAGGATCAAGCCGCTTTTCTTCATGGGCCGAACCTCCTCGGAGGGATGGGCGAGACCGAACTATAGCCGCCGCCGGGCGGCCTGTCAACGTGCTCTCGACGGGGTCCCCGGCGGGGCCTCCGGTTTGGCGAAAACCGCTCAAAATGGTATATTTCTCCCGAGAGAGGCCGCGATGAACATCCAATTGACGAAGGAACAGCTGGCGTCCCTGGTCAAGGTCGTCTACCTGGGCAACCGCATGGCCAACGACTGGCGGACCGACGACGTCATCGAGGAATACGACGAGGTCGAGAGCCTCGTCCTCGAAGCGGCCCATAAACACGGCCTGGGCGACTACGTCGAATTCGATGAGGAGACCAAGAAGGCCATCCCCTCGGGCGAGCTCGAGGAGAAAATGACCGAGACGGTCGATTTCTACAGCGACAACTCCTTCTGGGACCAGCTCATCTACCGCATGGCCGACCGCGACTATGTCCGCAAGTTCGGCGAAGAAGCCCTCGGCGAGATCTACACCGAGAAGGGCATGGAGCGGGAGCGCCCGCTCATCGAGAAGTACGAGAAGGAATTCAACGAGAACGGGCTCGACCGCGTCGATATCCGCCGCGATAACTGAGCCCTTGACACTCCGGCGAGCCCGGCGCTATCATCGCGGCATGTCGGGCCGCGGGGGCAGGAGGCCTTTCTCACCGGTTTTGCGCCTGCCGCACACCCGCGTTCCGTTCTTTTCTGACGAGAGAGGCCCCTCATGAAGAAAGCCGCGCTTCTGCTGCCCGCCGTGCTCATCCTGATCCTGGCCGGGTGCGGCCCGGGAGGGGCCCCCGATGACGACGACCCGCCGCCGCAGCCGGTGACCATCAACATCATCGAGTCCGCGGCCGACGTCCAGGTCGGGCACACGTTCCAATTCCATTACAGCGTTTCCAATTCCACCA
>JAPKZE010000278.1 GCA_026393955.1 Candidatus Aminicenantota bacterium | reverse complement strand
CCTGCGGACCTCTTCGCGGCCGGCCGCGGCTGGTCGTGGGAAGCGGAGAGCCTCTACGCGGCCTGGATCGAGGCTCTTTTCGCCGACGCCGACGAGCGCTCGTCGTGGAAGGCTCTCCACGAGGTCACGCGCGACCGCGGCCGCAACATCCTCCACGACCACCTCGGCCTCGGCGAGGACGAAGCCTCCGGTCCGAACGCGCTGGAGATGACCCCGGACTGCGCCGACAATCCCTATTTTCTGCGGGCCTATTTCGCCTGGAAGCTCGGCCTGCCTTTCGGCTTCCTCGAGACGAGCTGGGGGACGCTCGAATCGCCGCCGGCCGCCGGCCGGCTCATCATGGCCGAGCCGCGGCGCCCCGGGGAGGCTGGCCCCGTCGCTTCCATGAAGCGCCTCCTCTCGCAGATCAAGAACACCGTCCATGCCGGCAACGGCCGGACCGCGCTCCGGGCCGACCGCTCCGATTACACCCCCCTGCCTCTCACTCGCCGGGCCCTCAAGCCGGGCACGGTCTACGCCGATCCCTACGGGCACACCTACACGCTCGTCCGCTGGGTCGGCCAGACGCGGAAGGCGCCGGGCCTGCTGCTCGGGGCCGACGCCCAGCCCGACGGGACGATCGGCGTCAAGAGGTTCTGGAAGGGGAATTTCCTGTTCACGACCGAGCAGGTCGTCGGTGAGCCCGGCTTCAAGGCCTTTCGGCCCATCGTCCTCGACGCCGCAGGCCGGCCGCGGCCGCTAACCAACAGCGAGATCGCCGCGAGCCCCGACTACGGCCAACTCTCATTCGAACAGGAGAACATGTCCGGCGAGTCCTTTTATGCGGCCATGGAGAAGCTCATCAATCCCGAGCCCCTCGACGCGGCGGCGGCCTTCGAGGACCTCTTCCGCGCCCTCCACGAGCAGCTCCTCGTCCGCGTCGATTCCGTGGCCAACGGCGAGGCCTACATGACGGCCCATCCCGGCGCCGTCATCGCCATGCCCTCGGGCAAGTCGGTCTTTCAATCGCTCGGCCCGTGGGAGGATTATTCGACCCCCAACCGCGACCTGCGCCTGCTCATCGCCATCGACACCATCCTCGAGTTCCCCGACAAGGTCGCCCGCGACCCTGCCGCCTACGACATGGGCGGGAAGAAGGCGCCCGACCGGGTCCGCAGCGAGCTCCTGGCCCTCCGGAAGAAGCGGGCTTCGGAGCTCTCGATCACCTACAAGGGCTCGGACGGGTCGTCGCGCGTTCTCACGCTCGCGGACATCTTCCTCAGGGCCGAGGCCTTCGAGACGGGCTACAACCCCAACGACAGCATCGAGATCCGCTGGGGCGCCCCTGCGGGAAGCGCCGAACTGGCCACGGCCCGGCGGCGCGCGCCGGCCTCGCAGATCGCCAAGATGAAGGCCCTGCAGCCCTGGTTCCGCAAGCGCCTCCGCCCCGCGGTCTGAGCCGCCCCTTTTTAGGTTGACGCTCCGTCCCCCGCGAGCTATCATTCCCCTAGACTTGAGGGGAGGGAGCCGCATGAGAGATCATTATTGCCGCCGGCCGCGATCCGGCCTCACCATCGTCCTGTCGCTCGCGTTCGTCGCCTTGGTCGCTGCGGCGCTGAGTTTCGCCCAGGGGCTCAAGGACACGGACCGGACGCGCGGGCGCTTGATGCTGCGGGTCGTGAAAAAGGACATCGCCAAATACTATTATGACCCCGGCTTCCGTGGCTTGGACCTCGAAGCCCGGTTCGCCAAAGCGGAGGAGGATCTCGAACAGGCCACTTCGGTGGGGCATATGTTCGGCATCATCGCCCAGGCTGTCGTGGACCTGGGCGACTCCCACACCCGCTTCATCCCGCCCGGCCGCGCCGCCCATTTCGAGTACGGCTGGCGGATGCGCGTGATCGGGGAGACCCCCTATGTGATCGCGGTCAAGCCGGGCAGCGACGCCGAGGCCAAGGGCCTGAAGATCGGGGACACCCTGCTGGCCGTCGACGGGAATGCCCTGACGCGCCGGAACGCCGGCATCTTCGAGTACCGGTACTTCCTCGTCCGTCCCGTCCCCCAGATGCGGCTGACCGTCCAAAGCCTTGGCGGCCCGGCCCGGCAGATCGACGTGGCGACCAAGATCGACATGGATCGTAGGTTCAAGGACCTGACGGAAGGCGAGGATTACTGGGACCTTCTGCGCGAGGCGGAAGGGAACTCGGTGGACCACCGCTTCCTCGAATCGGCCGAGCAGGGCATCTTCGTCTGGAACATGCCCTCGTTCGTCGAATCCGAGACAAGGATCAAAGCGATGGCCGCGAAGATGAACAAGTTCAAGTCGGTGGTCCTCGATCTGAGGGGGAACAGCGGGGGCTATGTGAAGATCCTGACCTTGCTGCTCGGCTGCTTTTTCGACCATGATGTGACCATCGCCCAGCCGGTCGGCCGGAGCAAGAGCCTGAAGCCGATGGTCGCTAAGTCGCAGGGAGAGAGGGCCTTCAAGGGCCAGGTCGTCGTGCTCGTCGACAGCGATTCGGGATCGGCCGCCGAGCTCTTCGCCCGGGTGATCCAGCTCGAGAAGCGCGGCATCGTTATCGGGGACCGTTCGGCCGGCGCGGTCATGCAGTCCCGGGTCTATCCCCGCCAAACGGCCGGAGAATATGTGCTCCTCTACGGCATCTCCATCACGGAGACGGACCTGATCATGGGAGACGGCCAGAGCCTCGAGGGGAAAGGCGTGGTGCCCGACGAGATCGTCCTGCCGACCGGGGCCGATCTGGCCGGCCGCCTGGACCCCGCCCTGGCCCGTGCCGCCCAGAAGGCCGGGGGGCAGATGTCGCCGGCCGAAGCGGGCGCGGCCTTTCCCTTTGTCTGGGCAGAGAAATGAGCGCCGTCCGGCGGGCCTTGGCCCTCGCGGCGGTCCTGGGCGTCGCCGCCGGGCTCGCTCCCGCACTGGCCGCCCAGGACGTCCCGCCGACCTCCCCGCCGCCGGCAGACACGATCGCCCCGGGGTCCTACAAGTCCTTCAGTCCCTTCCCGATCCTCATGTACGATACCGATATCGGCTTCGGCTACGGCGCCAAGGTCAAGTTCGTCGACTACTTCGGGATGAAGGAGTCCCTCGACCTGACCCTGTTCAACTCGACCAAGGGCGAGCGCTGGTACGTCCTTGCTTTCTCCATCCCCGATCTCGAGATCCGTCAGGGCAAGCGCTACGGCCTGTCCTTCGACTTCAAGGCCGAGTACGACAAGTTCCTCAACTACAGCTTCTACGGCTACGGTGCCTCGACCCCCGAGGACGGCCGGACCGTCTTCCCCTACGAGACGATCGGCGTGCCCCTGACCTTCGGCCGCGGCGTCTCGCCGCACCTCGTCTTCGAGGTCTCCTACGCGTTCCGGTGGCTCCGCTACGAGGCGCCCCTCGAAGGCGGGGCCTATGTCGACGAGATCGCCGCCCTGGCCGCCCGCGGCCGCGAGTTCTTTCCCTTCCTCTCCCTCAGCCTTCGCTACGACACCTCCGACAGCCAGATCCATCCGACCCGGGGCGTCCGCGTCATCCTCCAGAACGACCTGGCGGCCGGTCTCGTGGGCAGCGGCGACACCTCCTTCGACCGCGTGACGATCGATCTCCGCAAGTATCAGAGGATCTTCGGCCCGAAGGACGTCCTGGCCGTCCGGGCCCTGGCCCAGTATGTCGGCGGGAGCAATATCCCCATGTTCGACCACGCCTCGCTCGGCGGCGGCGGGATCATGTCGGCCCTGCGCGGCTACGGCCTCAACCGCTTCCTCGACAAGGGCAAGTTCCTGGTCAACGCCGAGTACCGGTTCCCGATCGTCTGGCGCCTCGGCGGCAATGTCTTTTGCGATACGGGCACGGTCTGGCCGTCGCTCGGGGCGGTCGACTTCGGGGCGCTGGCCTTCGACGCCGGCGTCGGCCTCAGGTTCTACATGCCCGATTTCGTGGTCCGCGTCGACGTCGCTTGGAGCAAGGAGGGGATGGGTGTCTATTTCAACTTCGGGCATATCTTCTAGAAGGCACAGTTACCGGGGCGCGTAAACGAATGACCGTCCGGGCCCGAATACTCCGTAGAAAGGAAGTAGATCCCATGAAGCATCGTCGCCCGTTCGCCGTCAGCCTGACCGTTCTGCTCATGCTGCTCTCGCTCCGCTCGGAGAGCCGCGCGCTGCCGCGCCCTGATTCCGAGCCGGCGCTCACAGGCTTGCAAGCGCCGGCCCCATCCCAAACCCGGCCACCGGCCGGCGACGACCAGGTCTGGAAGGAATTCATCACCTGGTTCAAGACCGCCCCGGCCGGCGGGGACCCGTTCCGTCTGTACGGCGAAGAGCTGGCGAAACAGGGATTGACCAAGGAGGAGATCGGGCGCCGCTTCGGCGTCATCACGCGCCTCTTCGCGACCAAGCCGGAAGGGGCCGAGGTCTTCTATGACAGGACCTTCAGCCGGCCCGCTCTCACCGGGCGGCCCGAGGTGGACGGGTTCGCCAGCGCCCCGAGCGAGTTCCTCACGGGGGCGGTCAAGGACGTCGCGCCGGGGCGGGCTCTCGACCTGGGCATGGGCCAGGGCCGCAACGCCGTCGCGCTGGCCGCGAAAGGCTGGGCCGTGACCGGTGTCGACGTCTCGGGCGAGGCCGTCGGCTCGGCGGCCCGGAAT
>JAPKZE010000489.1 GCA_026393955.1 Candidatus Aminicenantota bacterium | reverse complement strand
ACTAGGTCCGTTCTTTTGTTAATTGACGCGGGAGGGCCGGTCGCTGAGGCCGAGGAGGCCCTGGAGGATGACCCGGGCGACTTTTTTCGCGTCCTTGCCGCTTTCGTTGGTCGCGCCGACGCAGGAGGGACAGCCGTCCAGGCAAGGGCAGGCCTCGAGGGTCTTCAGGGCGTGGTCGAGGAGGCGCGACTCGAGGGCGAAGAGCGACGGGCTGAGCCCGATCCCCCCGGGGTAATTGTCGTAGATGAAGATGTTCGGCTCGAAGTCCGGGTCCATGAAGACCGGCATCTCGTCCGCGCCTTGGACGGCCGGCCGGGTCTGAAGGGGGAGCGGCCGGACGGGATCGCCCGAGGTGTTGTCGCCGATCGAGACGCCCACGTCGTGCAGGTCGCACATCATGAAGAGCGGCGAGACGTGGTGGATGAGGTAGGCCAGGCCGAACAGGCCGTTGACCCGCTGCTCGGCCGGATAGGGGATGGCCTGCATGAGCGCGGACGGCACGGTCAGCCAGTAGGCCGTCGTGTGCATCTCGTTCTGCGGCAGCTGGAGGTCGCCCGCGCCGACGTTCTCCATGGTGTGGAACTTGATCTTCTTGAACCCGACGACCTGCGTCGCCACGTGGACCTCGCCGTGGGAGACCCGCCCCGTCCCGCCCTCCAGGCCCTTCTTGTCGAAGAGGTCGAGGATGGTGATCTTGGTGTAGTCGATGGCGTCGGTGTAGTAGTCGATGTCGGTCTTCTTGACGTAGGCCTTGCGCTCCTCGAAGTCGAGCTTCTCGACGAAGTACTGCTCGCCCTCGACGATGTAGATGGCCTTGGGGTGCAGGGCCGTGAGGGCCGAGGTGAAGTCGACCTCGGCGATGACCCTGGCCTCGCCGGTGATGTCGACGACGACGAAGTTGTCCGACGAGATGCTGCGCAGGCTGATGGCGTCGGCCGGGTAGGCCTCCGACGTGTAGAACCACTTGTCCTTGGAGTGGTGGAGGATCTTGTCCTCCTCCAGGAAGTTGAGGATGGGCCCGATCTCGGCCCGGCCGAACGTCTCGCCGTCCTCGAACGGCAGCTCGAAGGCGGCGCATTCGATGTGACTGACGAGGATCGACAGATTGTCCGGGTTGATGAGGGCCATCTCCGGCGATTTGGAGAAGAAATACTCCGGGTTGTTGATGATGAACTGGTCGAGCGGCGAGCTGGTGGCCACGAGCACGGCCGCCGACAGGCCCGTCTTCCGCCCCGCCCGCCCGGCCCGCTGCCAGGTGCTGGCGATCGTGCCGGGGTAGCCGGCCAGCACGGCGACGTCGAGCGTCCCGATGTCGATGCCGAGCTCCAGGGCGTTGGTCGAGACGACGCCGAGGATCTCGCCCGTCCGCAGGCCCTTCTCGATCTCCCGCCTCTTCAGCGGCAGGTAGCCGCCCCGGTAGCCGCGGATGAGCCCCTCTCGCTGGATATTCGTCTCGATGTCCTCCTTGAGATAGGTCAGGAGGACCTCGGTGATGAGGCGGCTGCCCGCGAACACGATCGTCTGGAGACCGTTCTTGAGAAAGATCGAGGCCACGCGCCGCGACTCGTTGACGTAGGACCGGCGGATGCCCAGGGCCGCGTTGACCACGGGCGGCGTGTAGAAGACGAAGTATTTCCCGCCGCGCGGCGCGCCGTTGTCGTCGACGAGGGTCACCGGGGCCTCGATCATCTTTTCGGCCATCTCGGCCGGGTTGGCGATGGTCGCCGTGCAGAGGATGAACTGCGGGTCGGCGCCGTAGAACCGGGCGATCCGCCGCAGCCGCCGCAGCACGTTGGCCAGGTGGCTGCCGAAGATGCCGCGGTAGTTGTGGAGCTCGTCGATGACGATGTACTTGAGGTTCTCGAAGAGCTTGATCCACTTGGTATGGTGGGGGAGGATGCCGGCGTGGAGCATGTCGGGGTTGGTCAGGACGATGTGGCCGCGGGCCCGGATGGCCTTGCGGGCGTCCTGGGGCGTGTCGCCGTCGTAGGTGAAAACGCGGATCTCCTCGGGCAGGCGCCCGTTGATGTCGTCGAGCTCGGCCTGCTGGTCCTGCGACAGCGCCTTGGTCGGGAAGAGGTACATGGCCCGCGTCGACGGGTCCTTCATGATGGCGTCCAGGACCGGCAGGTTGTAGCAGAGGGTCTTCCCGGACGCCGTCGGGGTCACGACGACGATGTTCTTGCCCTCCTTCAGCGCCTCCCAGCTCGAGCGCTGATGCGAGTAGAGGGAGGTGAAGCCCTTGGCCACCAGGGCCTCGCGCAGGGCCGGGTGGACGCTGTCGGGGTAGTCGCGGTACGAGCCCTCCTGGGCCGGCAGGTGCTTGATGGCCTTGATCGAGTCGCTCTTGTAGCCGATGTCCTTGAGCAGCTCGAGGGAACGGAGGATCTTCTCTTCGTTGGACATGGGGCCCCCTCATCCTAGCCAAATCGTCCGGCCCGGTCAACAATTCGGGGTCAGGTCTACTTATTGTGACGGAAACGAGTCAAAAAGTAGACCTGACCCCGTCTTATGCTAAAATAGACCGTTATGCTCGACGAGATTCGCATCAAGGGGGCGGCCCAACACAATCTGAAGCGCATCGACGTTGCGCTCCCCCGGAACAAGCTGATCGTGGTCACCGGCCCGTCCGGCTCCGGGAAGTCGTCCCTCGCCTTCGACACCATCTTCGCCGAGGGCCAGCGCCGCTATATCGAGTGCCTCTCGGCCTACGCCCGCCAGTTCATCGACCAGATGGAGAAGCCCGAGGTCGAGTCCGTCGAGGGCATCTCGCCGGCCATCTCCATCGACCAGAAGACCATCTCGACCAACCCGCGCTCGACCGTGGGCACCATCACCGAGGTCTACGACCTCTTTCGCCTGCTCTTCGCCCGGGTCGGCACGCCCCACTGCCCGAGCTGCGGCCGGGTCGTCTCGTCCCAGACGCCGGAGGAGATCCTGGCCCGCATCGCCGAGCACGCCCCCGGGGCCAAGGTCCGCATCCTGGCCCCCGTGATCAAGGGCCGCAAGGGCGAGTACCAGCGCCTGTTCGAGCGCCTGCGCAAGAAGGGCTTCCTCCGGGCCCGCGTCAACGGCGCTCTCCACGACCTCGAGGACGACATCCCGCTCGAGAAGAACCGCAAGCACTCGATCGAGGTCCTCGTCGACACGGTCAAGATCGGCCCCGACGCCGAGCGCCGCCTGCGCGCCGCCGTCGAAAAGGCCCTCGAGGTCGCCGAAGGCGAGGTCCTCGTCGTCGACGAATCCGGCAAGGAGCGCTTCTTCTCCCAGACCCTTCTCTGCCCCTACTGCGAGGTCAGCCTGGCCGAGCTCGAGCCGCGCAACTTCTCCTTCAACAGCCCCTACGGCGCCTGCCCGAAGTGCCACGGCCTCGGCTACCAGACGACCCACAACGAATGGGGCGAGGTCGAGCTCACCGACGACGTCTGCCCCGACTGCTGCGGCGCCCGCCTCCGCAAGGAGAGCCTCTCGGTCAAGATCGACGGGAAGAACATCCACGACATCGGCGAGCTCTCGATCCGCGACCTCCTGGCCGAATGCGCCAGGCTCGTCTTCTCCCCCGCACAGGCGCTCGTCGCCTCGCGGATCCTCAAGGAGATCGCCTCCCGCTTGGCCGTCATGGAGGAGCTGGGCATGTCCTACCTCCAGCTCAACCGGAAGACCGCGTCCCTCTCCGGCGGCGAGGCCCAGCGCGTCCGGTTGGCCGCCCAGGTCGGGTCGCGCCTCCGCGGCGTCCTCTACGTCCTCGACGAGCCGACCATCGGCCTGCACCAGCGCGACAACGGCCGCCTGATCGCGCTCCTTCGCAGCTTGCGCGACGACGGCAACTCGGTCATCGTCGTCGAGCACGACGAGCAGACCATCCGCTCGGCCGACTATCTCCTCGACCTCGGCCCCGGGGCGGGGGAGGACGGCGGCTTCAAGGTCGCCGAAGGGCCGCTGGCGGCCGTCCTGGCCGCCCCCGATTCCCTGACGGCCCAGTACCTTCGGGGCGAGAGATCCGTGCCCGTCCCGCCGGCCCGCCGCAAGCCGGCGGGCTGGCTCGTCATCCGCAAGGCCCGCGAGCACAACCTCAAGTCGATCGACGTCCGCGTCCCGCTCGCGGCCATGACGGCCGTGACCGGCGTCTCCGGCTCGGGCAAGAGCACGCTCGTCTACGACATCCTTTACAAGGCCCTGGAGAACAAGCTCTACAAGGCCCGTCAGACCGTCGGCGCCCACGACAGGATCGAGGGCATCGAGGGCCTCGACAAGGTCGTGGCCGTGGATCAGAAGCCCATCGGCCGGACGCCGCGCTCCAATCCGGCGACCTACACCGGCCTGTTCGCGGCCCTGCGCGACCTCATGGCCCGAACCGGCGAGGCGCGCATGCGCGGTTACGGCCCGGGCCGCTTCAGCTTCAACGTCCCGGGCGGGCGCTGCGAGGACTGCGAGGGCGCCGGGGTCAAGAAGATCGAAATGCACTTCCTGGCCGATGTCTTCGTCACCTGCGACCGCTGCGACGGGAAGCGCTACAACAAGGAGACCCTGGCCGTCACCTACAAGGGCAAATCGATCGCCGACTACCTGGCCATGACGGTCGACGACGCCTACGAGCTCCTCAAGGCCTACCCCCAGGTCAAGCGCAGGCTGGCCACGCTGAAGCGGGTCGGGCTCGGCTACATCCGCCTCGGCCAGCCCGCGCCGACCCTGTCCGGCGGCGAGGCCCAGCGCATCAAGCTGACCAAGGAGCTCGGACGGCGGGCCACCGGGCGGACGCACTACCTGCTCGACGAGCCCA
Organism: Candidatus Aminicenantota bacterium; assembly: GCA_026393955.1. GTDB lineage: Bacteria > Acidobacteriota > Aminicenantia > Aminicenantales > Saccharicenantaceae > RBG-16-66-30. The sequence continues at coordinate 281 of JAPKZE010000489.1, read as the reverse complement.
CGACCGGACTGCACTTCGACGACGTCCGCAAGCTGCTCGAAGTCCTGTCCGAACTGGCCTCGCTCGGCAACACCGTCGTCATCATCGAGCACAACCTTGAAGTCATCAAGTACTGCGACTATATTATCGACCTGGGGCCCGAAGGCGGGGCGGACGGCGGCCGCATCGTGGCCCAGGGGACGCCGGAGGAGGTCGCCGCGTCCGGCGACGGCTCCCACACGGCGCGCTACCTCAAGAAAGCCCTGGCCGGCGCCGGCCGGCCGGAGCGAAAGGACGGCTGA
>JAPKZE010000419.1 GCA_026393955.1 Candidatus Aminicenantota bacterium | reverse complement strand
AGCGCGCCTGGCCCGATTCGAACGGGCGACCTGCGGATTCGAAGTCCGACGCTCTATCCAGCTGAGCTACAGGCGCGCCAAAGGCCGCGAGGCAACCCCATCATAAGGGCGCAGAGGCGGGAAATCAAGGCGAGCCCTCGGGACAGAGCAAGCCGACAACTATCCACATGAACAAGAGGGGCACTCCCCTAATGGGGATAGCCCCATCGAAGACCGGCCGCAGTCCCCCTCCCTATTTAGCCGCCTTGGCCTCTGGAGGCGCCTGCCCGTTCCAATCCGGCGGGTTCGCCCCGAGCAGGCTCCGGACGAAGAAATCGTACATCTTGCGCTCGCCGTAGGGGCCGCCGAGCCCGTGCCAGGCGCCCGGGACGACCAGGAGATCGAAGACCTTGTTGGCCTTGATCAGGGCGTTGGCGACCTGCATGGTCGAGGCCGGGTCGACGTTCGTGTCCATCTCGCCGACGATGAGCAGGAGCTTGCCCTCGAGCTTGGCCGCGTTGTCGACGTTCGACGACGCCGCGTACTCCGGCCCGACCGGCCAGCCCATCCATTGCTCGTTCCACCAGATCTTGTCCATGCGGTTGTCGTGGCAACCGCATCCGGCCACCCCGGCCTTGTAGAACTCCGGGTGGAAGAGCAGCCCGCCCAGGGCGTTCTGGCCGCCGGCCGAGACGCCGTAGATGCCGACCCGGCTGATGTCGTAAGACGCGTATTTCGCGGCCACGGCCTTGTGCCAGAGGATCCGGTCCGGGAAGCCGGCATCACCGATGTTCTTCCAGCAGATGTCGTGGAAGGCCTTGGAGCGGTTGCTTGTTCCCATCCCGTCGACCTGGCTGACGATGAAGCCCAGCTCGGCCAACGCCCTCATCCCGCTGGAGGCTTGAAAGGACTTGGGGACGAAGGAGTCGTGCGGCCCGGCGTAAATGGATTCGATGACGGGGTATTTCCTCTTCGGATCGAAGTTCGAGGGCCGGACGATGATCCCCCAGATGTCGGTGACGCCGTCGCGGCCCTTGGCGACGAACACTTCGGGCGCCTTCCAGCCGGCCTTGAGCAGCCCGCCGATGTCGCCCTTCTCGACGGTCATGATCTCGGCGCCGTCCGCCGCCCGCCTGACGACGGTCGCCGGCGGAAGTTCGACGCGCGACCAGGTGTCGACGAAGGTGGCCCCGTCGGCCGCATAGGAGACCGTGTGGGTCCCCTCGCCCGCGGTCAGCCGGACGAGGCCGGTCCCGTCGAGGTTGATGCGATACGCGTCGACGAAATAGGGGTCCTGGCCGGGGATGACGCCGCTGGCCCGGAAATAGGCCTGGCGCTTCTCCTCGTCGACCCGGTCCACGCCCCGGACGACCCACTCCCCTTTCGTGATCCGGTTCCGGACGGCGCCGGTCGTTCCGTCGTAGAGATAGAGGTGGTTCCAGCCGTCTCGCTCCGACATCCAGACGACCTCGCGGCCGTCGGCGAGGTCGTAGCGGTATTTCTTGCCGCTGTAGAAGAAGAACGTTTTCGCCTGCTCGTCCACGACGGCCCGGGCGAGGCCGGTCGTCCCGTCGACCTCGATCACCCGGTAGACCTGGTGGCCGCGCCGGTTGTATTCGAAGGTGAAGGCCCGGCCGTCCTTCCGCCAGGCGAGATCGGTGAGCTCGTAGGGATTCGGGAAGAGGGCGTCGTCGATCTCGATCCATGTCTTCGTGTCGACCGCAAAGAGCACGGGCCGTTCGATGTCGAGGGCGTCGCCCGGCTTGGCGTACTCCATCACGTGATACTTCGGTTGCAGCTGGTCGGCCGGCGAGGATTCGACGTACTGGATGACCCGGTGATAGCCCCGGCGCAGACGCATGGCGACGAGCTTCTTCGAATCGGGGGCCCAGGCGATGGACTCGAAGGTGTAGTAGTTTCCCTCCGAACCGTCGCGGCTGAGGATGAATTCGGCCTTTGTGGCCGTCTCACGGAGGCAGAGATTGTAGTTCCGGATGAACGCCTCCCACTTGCCATCCGGCGAGGCCTTCGTCCCTTTCGAGGCAGCCTCGGGGGCAGGGCCCCGCTCCCACATGGTCATGTCGCGACCCCCAGCGGGGCCGCGCGGGCCGGGCCCTTCGAGCTTCTTGCAGACATAGGAGGCCAGGTCGCAGGTGAAGCGGGCGCCGAACGCCGCGAACTCGACCGCCGCGCCCTTCTCGTCGAAGGTCAGGCCGAAGACAGGCAGGGCGAGCGCCTCGACCTTCTCGCCCGAGGCCGCAGCCAGGGCCGCGGCGAGCCGGGCGTGATCGAAGGCGACCGCTTTCTCCTTCTTTCCCGTGTCGACGATCCAGTATTCGTTGCCGCCGGCGACGGACTTTCGATACCAGTAGCGCACGGACTTGCCGATCCAGCCGCCCCGGTCGACGATGTCCAGGGCCAGCGGCTGGAGCTTGGCCCGCAGGCCCGTCGCCCGATCATAGTCGGCCCGCGTGACCTGGGCGGACAAGGTCACGGGGATCAAGACGGCGATGACGATAAGAGCGGCCACGAGCGCCCGTGTCGTGCGTTCCATTGCGCCTCCTCGAGGGTGGGATGGGCGTATCTTAACATTTGCGCCGCGGCGGCGAAATCTGATATTAAGGAGCCAGGAATGGCCGACCCCCGAATATCCTTCCAGAGCCGGACGATCTCATTCGATTTCGACGGCGTCCTGGCGTCCCTCGTCCTGGGGAAGCGCTGGGCCAAGACGCGCAAGAAGAAATCCCCCATC
>JAPKZE010000202.1 GCA_026393955.1 Candidatus Aminicenantota bacterium | reverse complement strand
GGCGAAGATGACGCCGGAATTGCCCCGGGCGCCCTCGAGGGCGGCGGCGGCGATGGCCCGGGAAGTGACCTTGTAGGACCGGTCCGGCCGGACCCGCTCGATGACGGTCTGCACCGTCGAGGCGAGGTTGGTGCCCGTATCCGCGTCGGGGACGGGGAAGACATTGATCCGGTTGAGCTCCTTCTGGTTCTCCATGATCCTCTTGGCGCCGGCCAGGAAGAGGTAGTAGTAGGCCTTCCCGTTCAGCCGTCCGCTGCGGATCTTCATGCGCTCAGGCCCTCTTTCGAAATGGCGGTCATTATTATACCAGAGATGGCCGTTTTTGGGATCAAGAAAACGGGCCTCCCCCTCACGAGGGAGGCCCGGATCGAAGCGTCTTCGGAAGCTCAGAAAACGACCGGGACGGTCACGGTCCCGGCCGCCGCCAGGACGATCTCCTGCGAGAACGTGGTCTTGCCGGAGGTCGAGGCGACGATCGTATAGGTGCCGGCCAGGAGGATGAGGTCGGCCGGGTTGCCGTTGACGAAGCTGAACGACTTGATCTCGACCATGACCTCGGTCCCCTCCAGCGTCATCTTCTGCCGGACCGAGTACAGGACGGAGATGTCCGGGGTCGCCCCGGCGACCGTGAACTTCAAGGTCCCCGTTCCGGTCGGCGCGACGAGGGTGAAGTTCTTATCGATGTTGGAGATGCCGTTATCGATGGGGAAGCGGAGCGCGGCCGGGACGAAGCCCTCCTTGGTCGTGACGAGGTTGATCGTCGCGGGCGCGTCCACGGCGAAGAAGAACTTGTATTCGCCTCTGTGCATGTCCGTGTCGTCGGTGTAGGTCGACGTCATGATGGAGATCTGGTCTTTGGGGTCGGCGATCGTGCCGTCGTAGATTTGGATGTTGACCAGGGCCCCGCCGACGCCCAAGGTGTTCTGGCCTTCCACCGTCGTGACCAGCCCCTTGATGACCGTGGCCAGGGCCGTATCGACGACCTTGATGGTCGGCTTGAGGATGTACTTGCCGCTGTTGCCGGCCTTCACCACGGACCGCGAGGCGTCGAAGTCGAAGGTCAGCTCGGTGGTGCTGTTCTCGTTGATGTCGAAGCCCTGGACGAGCTTGACCCCGGTCTGGAAGCCGCTCGGGATCTTCATCTCGTGGGTTTGGTTGTCCATATCGATGACGTAGTTCGCGGCGGTGTGGGCGTTCCCGAGGATATTGAGACTGTTGTCCCAGGTGTCCCCGATCATCAGCCGCATCTGGGTGTAGTGGCCGGAGGGCAAGTCAATGAGGGCAAGCTCCTCCCGCACGCCGTTGGCGAGCTCCAGCAGGTTGATGGTCCGGTTGACCTCAGCGGCGACCGTCCAGGAATCCTCGACGTCGTCGGCCTTGTGGACGGCGATGTCCTTGATGGTGATGTAGACGGCCTTGTAGTCGTCCGACGGCTTGTCGGTCAGACTTAAGGAGAGCTGACCCGTGCCGCTGCCGCCCACGTTGCAGGCCGTCCAGCCGGCGAGCAAAACGGCGGCAAGCGCGAGAGACTTGGTTTTCGAGACGTGGAACTTCATGAAATGCCTCCTCTTCCTTACAAACTAGCCCCAATAAAGGCCTACAAATAATACTCTTACCGAGGTCAATGTCAAGGAGCCGGGTCCGGGAGGGCGGCCACAGCAGGACTCACGGGGCCCTTTTTGTTCATAATTGCGGCAAGAATACCCCCCTGATTTAATAACACTCCCATATCTAGTGGAAAAAAATATTCTGGACAGCCGGAATTGATGACCAAGAGGCGGTCGGGGCCGGTCCCGGGGTTCGTTTGACAATGCTCCGAAAGTTGGTCTATTATCACCCGCTCCGCGGCCCGAATTCAGCCATCATCCGTCATCGTCAGGCCGGCGCCGCGAAAAGTCCGTTCCGTTTGTTCGAGGGATACGAATGTCCAAGAAGGGTTGGCTCGTCACCGCGGCCGGGCTCGGCCTCAACCTGGCCCTGGGGATCCTTTATGCCTGGAGCATGTTCAGCAAGCAGCTGACGGAATCCGTCGAGGCCGGCGGCTTCGGCTGGTCCCGGACGGCGGCTACGTTGCCTTACACGATCGCCATCGCCTGTTTCGCCCTGATCATGGTCCCCGCCGGGCGCCTGCAGGACAAGCTTGGCCCTCGGGTCGTCGCCACCGCGGGCGCCGTCCTTTGCGGGCTCGGCCTCGTCGTCTCCGGTTTCGGCCGGGCCGACCTGAGCTGGCCCTTGATCCTGGGATTCGGCGTCCTGGCCGGAACGGGCATTGGGCTCGGCTACGCCGCCGCGACGCCGGCGGCCGTCAAGTGGTTCGGGCCCGAGAAGAAGGGGCTCATCACCGGGATCGTCGTCGCCGGCTTCGGCCTGGCCCCGGTCTACATCGCCCCGCTGTCCAAGGCCCTGCTGGCCTCCCAGGGGATCGCCGGGGCGTTCCGCACCCTGGGCCTCGTGTTCCTGGTCATCGCCGGGATCTCCGCCCAGTTCCTGGTCAACCCCAAGCCGGGCCAGGTCCGGGTCCGCCCCCCGTCCCCGGACGCGAAGAAAAAGAAGGCGCACGCCCCGCTGGGCGACGCGACGTGGCGGGAGATGATCCGGACACCCCGGTTCTGGTCGCTCTACGTCCAGTTCGCCTGCGGCGCCACGGCCGGCCTCATGGTCATCGGCCACATCGCCAAGATCGTCTCGTCCCAATCGGGCGGAGCGATCAAAGCGGGTTTCATCTTCGTCGCCCTCATGGCCGTCTTCAACGCCGCGGGCCGGGTGATAGCCGGCCTGGCGTCCGACATCATCGGCCGGGTCGCGGCCATGGTCAGCGTGTTCCTCCTCCAGGCCACGATCATGTTCTTCTTCGACCAGTTCTCGACCACGACGGGCTTCCTGTTCGGTGCCGCGCTCGTGGGCTTCAACTACGGATCGTGCCTGTCGCTGTTCCCGGCGACGGCCGCCGATAATTGGGGAACGAAGAACCTCGGCCTCAACTACGGGATCCTTTTCACGGCCTGGGGGGTCGGCGGCGTCTTCGGGCCCAATTTGGCCGGGATGATCGCCGACGCGACGGGGGCCTACACCGCGGCTTACCGGGTCGCGGGCGGGATGCTCGTCTTCGCGGCCATGCTGGGGATCCTGACCCACATCCTGCTCTCGTTCAAATTGGACAAGACGCCCGAGGCGTGAAGCCCGGCTCCGCCGCTCAAGCGAGCGGTATAAAGACCGAAAACGTCGTCCCTTCGCCGACCCTGCTCCTGACGGAGACCGTCCCCTTGTGGGCCAGAGCGATATGCTTGACGATAGACAGCCCCAGGCCTGTGCCTCCGAGCTTCTTGGAACGGGACTTGTCGACGACGTAGAACCGCTCGAAAACGTGCGGCAGGTGCTCCTCGCCGATGCCGGGCCCCGTGTCCTCGACCTCGATCGCCAGCTGGCCGTCGCGGACCGACAGACGGATCTTCACCGCGCCCTTCTCCGTGTACTTCACGGCGTTATCGACGAGGTTGAGGATCAGCCCCTCCATCTGTCCGGCGTCGGCCGGGACGAAGGGAAGCTGGGCGGGGGCCTCCAGCGACAGCGCGAGCCCTTTGTCCTTGGCCCTCTTTTCAAACAGAAGCAGGATGGACTCCGCCAGGGGCTTGAGATCGACCGGGACCTTGTCGATCTTCGGACCGCGCTCCTCGAGCTCGGACAGGACGAGGAGGTCCTCGACGATCGAGATCAGGCGGTCGGTGTTCCTGCGGATGATCTCCAGGTAGGGTCGGTTCTCCTCGTCGGCCCGGGGCTCCATAGTCTCGAGAAAGCCCTTGATCGCCGTCAGCGGGGTCCGGAGCTCGTGGGAGACGTTGACGACAAAGTCCTTCTTGGTCTTTTCGAGGGCCCGGATCTCGGTGATGTCATGGAGGGTCACGACCAGACGGTCCCCCGTCGCGAGAGGGGCGACGCTGCAGAAATAGACTCGGTCCCCGATCGCTCCTTCTTCGGCCGCCTCCCCCCGGCAGGTCCGGGCCTTCCGGACGGCGTCGGAAAGGGCCGAGGTCCGCACGACCTCCCAAAAATAGCGGCCTTCCGGGCTCTCGTTCCGGACCGCGCGGCGGAAGCTCGCGTTGCAGAGCTCGATCCTATCGTCC
>JAPKZE010000441.1 GCA_026393955.1 Candidatus Aminicenantota bacterium | reverse complement strand
AAGCGGTTCCGAGGCCCTTAAACTGGCCGAACTGATTGATTATATTCCAGTTGCTGTGGTCCGACCCCATTGGAATTAAAAAAAGCGGGGACACGCCCTGCACGTGTCCCCTATTCGACAGGAGGTTCTCAGCGGAACGAGGGCCGGCGCGGGTAGACCGGGGCCAGGGGCTTCCGTCCCGGATAGGCCAGGACCGGGAAGCCGGGATTATAAGGAAATGAGAAGCCGGCCACGGAGATGCACCCAACGCGGGAGCGCCCGCGTCTGACCAAGGCCGCGGCCAGTTGGGTGATCGTCGACGCCCCGGGCCTCAGGGCGAGCCGGAGCGTCTTTATCCTCGAAGCACCGTGCATTGCGTCGTTCATCTCATTCACTTCATACATATAGACGAACGACGGGCCGAAAGGTTTCAAAACCGATAGAGATAGCTGACCTTGAAGAAGAAGCTGCGCTCCATCTCGTGGTAACGGCTGCTCGGGGCGTATCCGGGCAGACCCTCGTCCCACTCGAGCTTCTCCAGGGCCGAACCGTAGCCCAAGTGGACGACCGTGCCCGGGATGTAGGTGAACGAGATCAGGCCATCCAGGGTCATCCGCTTGTAGAAGTCGTTGTATTCGACGATGCCGCGGATGAACAGATACTTGTTGATCTGGAAGGTGTTGCGGCTGCGCAGGATGAGATAGTCGTAGATCTTCTCCCGGTCGAGCGTCCGGTAGAAATCGACGTAGTTCAAGCCCAGCTGGAGGTCGAGCTGCTCGATCGGCTGGTAGATAAGGCCGCCGCTCAATCTCCAACCGTAGCCCTGGAAAGGATCGGTCTCATCGTAGTACGTCTTGTTCGTCCAGCGGGCGCGCGCCTGGATGTAGACCGATTTCGCCAGCTGCGATTCGACCTGGAAGCCGTAGCCGCTGTTGTTGAATTGCTGCCCGGCGTACACCTCCTGGGCCAGGAGGCCGTCGAAGCGGACCATGGTGTTGCGGGGGAGGCGGAAGCGGACCGTGACGAGGTTGAAGCTCTCCCACATATTGTAGATCGTGTCGTAGAGCTGGTAGGCCCAGTAGAAAGGCTCGATCTTCTGGAAGAACTTCGACTTCGGGTAGATGCTGTACATGGTGAAGGTCGAGATGCGCCGCAGCCCGGTCCGGTAGACGAAGCCCGTATCGACCTGGAAGTGCTCGGAGATGTCCTGGTAGCCCAGGTCGACGACCCACTTCCGGTTGGAGAAGTTGTAGTCCAGGCCGAGGGCGTGGTCGGCCTCGACCGTTTCCGCGCCCGGGGCCTTGGTGAACGAGCCGAAGAGGTGGAACGAGGCGACCTGGGTCTGGCTGAGACGGAAGCGTCCGTCGAGGCCGCCGAGCCGGTTGTAAGACCCGGCCGCCTCGCGGTCGGTGAAGAAGCCGCCGATGTAGGCGTCGTCCTTGAGCGAGTGCTTGTAGCGGACGATGGCGAAATCGGGATTTTCGTCGACCTCGTCGCCGGGCAGATTGTCGTGGGCGTAGATCGCCGCGACGGTGTCGCGCTTGGCGATCTTGCCGGTCAGCCGGAAGCCGTAATCAGGGTTGACGATCGTCCGCGTGTAGACCACGGCCTGGAGCGGGGCCTCTTCGACCATGCCACCGAACTGCCACAGGTCGCTGCCTTCGAGGAAGAACGGCCGCTTCTCTTCGTAGTACAGCGAGTAGCGCTGGTTGAAATCGATCTGGCTGGCGTCGGCCTCGACCTGGCTGAAGTCGGGATTGTAGGTCCCGGCGAGGGTCAGGTCTGAGGTGACGCCGAGCTTCCCGGTGAGGCTCGGGACCTCCCTGAGGGGCGTGCTCCCGGTCTTGACCATGTCGCCCTGCTCCTGGCCGTAATCGACGGTCGTCGTGGCGGCCGGGATGAGCTCGGCGACACGATGGTGCCTGAGCCCGGAGACCCCGAACGACTGGGCCTGGCCCATGATCGAGCCGTAGTTCGGGTCGAGGGCCGGAAAGCTCACCTGCTCAGAGGTCCGGGTGAAGAACCGGATGAACATGATCCGCCAGGTCAGGTCCTTCTTGCCGGGGAAGCGGATGCTCTGGAGAGGAATGCGGCCCTCGACGGTCCAGCCCTGGTCGTCGATGCGGCCCTTGCTGTACCAGACGGCGTCGAAGCTCGTCGACAGGTTGCCGTTGACGTCGACCATGCCGTCGCCCTGGATACCGAGAGGATTGAGGATGAAGCAGAAGCCGCTCTGGGCGTCGTCGAAGGTGTCGAGCATGATGAAGACGAGGTCGTCCTGGAAGATGTTGTCCCGCTTGCTCATGGCCGCCTTGACCTTGGACGGCTCGCTGTCGGAGCAGCGGAAGGCGAAGTAGAAGTTCTCGCTGTCGTAGGTGATGTAGGCCTCGGTCTTCTGGGAGGCCTCCTTGCCGTAGTCGGGCTTGAA
>JAPKZE010000353.1 GCA_026393955.1 Candidatus Aminicenantota bacterium | reverse complement strand
CGGCCCTGCCGAAATCTCCGTCTGGCTGTTTAATAGGGGGACATGATACCCGTTTCCCTTCCCCCATTTTAAGGAGGCTGAAATGACGAGAAGAAACGTGGCGGGAGCGCTCGCTTTTTCTCTCCTCGCGGCCCTTGCTGTGAACTGCGCCAAGTCGCCCAAGGCCGATTATCCGGCCGCGCCCGTGCCTTTCACCGACGTCCACCTCACGGACGGCTTCTGGGCGCCGCGCCTGGAGATCAACCGGACCGTAACCATCCCGCACATCTTCAAGGAGAGCGAGCAGACCGGCCGGGTCAAGAACTTCGAGCTGGCCGGGGCGGCTCTCGGCGGGGCTACGGACGGCAAGTACTGCTCCCGCTTCCCCTTCGACGATTCGGACGTCTACAAGATCGTCGAGGCGGCCTCCTACGCTCTGGCCACCCACAGCGACCCCGAGCTCGCGACGTACGTCGACGGGCTCATCGCCAAGATCGCCGCGGCCCAGGAGCCGGACGGCTACCTCTACGCCGCCCGTACGATCGGCGGCCCGCCGCCCCAGGACTGGGTGGGCCAGGAGCGCTGGGCGCACCTCTACATGAGCCACGAGCTCTACAACATCGGGCATCTCTACGAGGCGGCCGCGGCGCACTTCCAGGCGACGAAAAAGAAGAGCCTCCTGGCCGTCGCCGTGAAGAGCGCCGACCTCGTCGCCCGTGAGTTCGGCCCCGGCAAGCGCACCAATCCCCCGGGCCACGAGGAGATCGAGATCGGCCTGGTCAAGCTCTACCGCGTCACCGGGACCCGGAAGTATCTCGACCTGGCTAAGTTCTTCGTCGACGCCCGGGGCAAGACGGACGGGCGCATCCCGTTCAAGCTCGACGGCAAGGAACAGCTCCTCTACGGCGAGTACGCCCAGGACCACAAGCCCTTCGTCGAGCAAACGGAGGCGGTCGGCCACGCCGTCCGGGCCGGCTATCTCTACGCCGGCGCCGCCGACGTCGCCGCCCTGACGGGGGATGCGGCCTACGTCGCGGCCCTGGACAAGATCTGGGCCGACATGGCCGGGACGAAGCTCTATATCACCGGCGGCATCGGAGCGGCCGGCGGCTGGGAGGGCTACGGCCCGCCCTACCGCCTGCCCAACGCCAGCGCCTACGCCGAGACCTGCGCCAACATCGCCACGTTCCTGTGGAACTCCCGGATGCAGCGCCTGGAGCTCGACGCCAAGTACGCCGACGTCATGGAGCGCATCCTCTACAACGGCGTCCTGTCGGGCATCTCGCTCTCGGGCGACCGCTTCTTCTATCCGAACCCGCTGGCCTCGTTCGGCCAGCACGAGCGGGTCGCTTGGTTCAGCTGCGCCTGCTGCCCGCCGAACGTGGCCCGCATCCTGACCTCGGTCCCGGGCTACTTCTACGCCGCGGCGAAGGATGAGGTCTATGTCAATCTGTACGCCCAGGGGACAGGGAAGATGAAGGTGGCGGGAACGGACCTCGAGCTCATCCAGACGACCGAATACCCCTGGAAGGCCGACATCAAGATCGAGGTCAAACCGGCGAGAGAGGCCGCGTTCACCATGGCGCTGCGCATCCCGGGGTGGGCGCTCAACAGCCCGGTGCCGACCGATCTCTATGAGTATCTGGATCCGCCCTCCGGGGACCGGGCCACGCTCAAGGTTAACGGCGAGGACGTCCAGGTCCCGCGCGAACTGAACAAAGGCTACGCCTTGATCAAGAGAACGTGGAAGGCGGGCGACGTCGTCGAGCTCTCGCTGCCTATGCCGGTCCGGCGGGTCAAGGCCAACGAGGCCGTCGAGGCCGACCGCGGGCTGGTCGCCGTCGAGCGTGGGCCTCTCGTCTATTGCGCCGAGTGGACTGACAACGAGGGGAAGGTCTCGAACTTCGTCCTGCCGGATGAGGCGGAGCTCAAGGCCGAGATGAGGCCCGA
>JAPKZE010000187.1 GCA_026393955.1 Candidatus Aminicenantota bacterium | reverse complement strand
GGCGTCTTCGAGAACGAAAAGAACTACGGCCTGAAGTTCTGCCCCTGCCGGCTGCGAACCAAGGTCCCCGAAGAGGACTTCAGGCTCGTCTGTCCCTGCAACTTCACCATCCATGAGACCTACAAGGGCGTCCCCGACGGGGAATGCTGGTGCGGTCTCTTCGTCAGGAGGAAATGATGGCCAAACTACTGATGTTCCACGGGAGCGAATGTCCCCACTGCAAGAAGATGATGCCCCTCGTCGAGAGGCTCGAGCAGGAGACGGCCGTCCGCTTCGAAAAGCTCGAGATCTGGCACGACGAGAAGAACGCCGACCTCATGCGCAGCTACCGCGACGACCTCGCCCCCAAATGCGGCCAGCAGCTCCGCGTCCCCACCTTCTTCGCCCCGGAGACCAAGGACGCCGTGTGCGGCGAGATCGATTACGACAAGCTCAAGGGTTGGGCCCTCAGGCAGGGCTAGCGCCCGTTCCCAGGCCTGCGCCGGCCCCTCCGATCACGGGCCGGACGATCTCACGGGCGGAGGTTTCGCGATGATCGAGCGCTTCGATCCCCTCAAAGGGGAACGGCTCCGCGTCCTCGACGAGGACGGCCGGGCCGCACCCGACCTCGACCCGGGCCTGTCCGACGCCGTTCTCCGGGCCCTCTACGAGCGCATGGTCCGGACGCGGACCGCCGACGCCAAGGCCCTCAAGCTCCAGCGCCAGGGCCGGCTCGGCACCTACGCCCCGAGCCTCGGCCACGAGGCGGCCCAGGTCGGGCTGGCCTCGGCCATGACCGCGGACGACTGGTTCTTCCCCTATTTCCGCGATCTCGGCGCCTACCTCACGCTCGGCTATCCGCTGGCCGACTACTTCCATTTCTGGATGGGCCATGAGGCCGGGCTGCGCACGCCCGACGGGCTGAACATCTTCCCCATCTCCATTCCCGTCGGCTCGCAGATCCCCCAGGCCGTCGGGGCGGGGATCGCCGTCAAGTCCCGCAAGCTCCGGGCCGCGGTCGTCACGACGTTCGGGGACGGCGCGACCTCCGAGGGCGACTTCCACGAGGGGCTCAATTACGCAGGCGTCTACCGGACGCCCAACGTCTTCGTATGCATAAATAATCAATACGCCATTTCCGTGCCGCGGTCGCACCAGACGGCGGCCGCGACCATCGCCCAGAAGGCCCTTGCTTACGGCTTCCCCGGCGTCCAGGTCGACGGCAACGACGTCCTGGCCGTATACGCCGCGGCCCGCGAGGCCCTGGCGACGGCCCGGAGCGGCGGCGGGCCGACCCTCATCGAAGCCTACACCTACCGGCTGGGCGACCACACGACCTCGGACGACGCCGCCCGCTACCGGGCCAAGGAGGAGGTCCAGGAGTGGGTCCTGAAGGACCCGCTGGCCCGCTTCAGGCGGCATCTGGCCCTCAAGGGGCTTTGGGACGAGGCCTCCGAGAAGGAGATCCAAGCCGCGGCCGCGGATTCCGTCGAAAAGGCCGTGGCGGAAGCCGAGGCCCGGCCGCCCGCCTCGGTCGACGACATCTTCGCCTATACCTACGCCGCGATGCCGCCCGACCTCGAGATCCAGCGAGCCGAGCTCAAGGCTTCGCTCCCGGAGGGACGGCGATGATCATGACCATGGTCCAGGCGATCGCCCAGGCCTTGGCCGGCGAGATGGCCCGGGACGACCGGATCGTCGTCTTCGGCGAGGACGTCGGCCGCGACGGCGGGGTCTTCCGGGCGACCGATGGTCTCTACGACCGCTTCGGCCCCGAGCGGGTCATGGACACGCCGCTGGCCGAATCGGCGGCTGTCGGCGCCGCGATCGGCATGGCCGCGCTCGGCCTCCGGCCCGTCGTCGAGATCCAGTTCATGGGCTTCATCTATCCGGCCTTCAATCAGATCGTCTCCCACGTCGCCCGGCTTCGGAACCGGACCCGCGGCCGGTTCACCGCGCCGGTCGTCATCCGAACCCCGTACGGGGCCGGGGTCGGGGCCCTCGAGCACCACTCCGAGAGCACCGAAGCCCTCTTCTGCCAGATCCCCGGCCTCACCGTCGTCGTCCCGTCGAGCGCCTCCGACGCCAAGGGCCTGCTCACGGCGGCCCTGCGCGGCGATGACCCGGTCCTGTTCCTCGAACCGACCAGGCTCTACCGGGCCGAAAAACAGGAGGTTTCCGAGGAGCCGTACGAAGTGCCGCTGCGGCGCGCCGCCGTGGTCCGCGAGGGCCGCGATCTGACCATTGTCGCCTGGGGAGCGATGATCCCGGTCGCCCGGGAGGCCGCTGCCGCCGCGGAGGCCGAGGGCTTCGGCGCGGAGATCGTCGACCTGCGCACGCTCAGCCCGATGGACCGGGAGACCGTCCTGGCGTCGGTCCGGAAGACCGGCCGGGCCCTCATCCTCCACGAGGCGCCGAAGACCGGCGGCCTCGGGGCGGAGATCGCGGCCACGATCGGCGAGCGGGCCCTCCTCAGCCTGAACGCTCCGGTCCTGCGCGTGACGGCGCCGGACATCACCGTGCCGCTGGCGAAGAGCGAAGACCTCTACTATCCGAACGCGGAGCGCGTCCTTCGGTCTGTTCGCAAGCTCATGGAGTACTGACATGGCCAAGGAATTCCGGTTCCCGGACGTCGGCGAGGGCATCACCGAGGGCGAGGTCGTCCGCTGGCTGGTCAAAGAGGGCGACGAGGTCGCGGTCGACCAGACCCTGGCCGAGATCGAGACAGACAAGGCCGTCGTCGAGATGCCCTCCCCCTACGCGGGCACGGTCCTCAAGCTCCATTTCAAGGAGAAGGACCTGATCAAGGTCGGCCAGCCGCTGGTGACGATCGGCGAGAAGGGCGAGGTCCCGGCAGAGGCCGCTCCCGCAACCCAGGCCCTGCCCTTGGTCCCAGCGCCGGCCGGCCCCGGTGCAACCCCCGGGCCAGCGGCTGTGCCGGGCCCGGCCGGCGGCGTCTTGGCCACGCCCAAGGTCCGGGCCTTGGCCAAAGAGCTCGGCGTCGAGATCGGAGCCGTCCGGGGCGCGGGCCCGGGCGGACGCGTCACCGAGGACGATGTCCGCTCGTTCCAGCCGGCCCTAGCTGAACGGAAACCCGGGCCCAAGATCAAGGCGAAGTACGACCTCTACGGGACGCTCGAGCGCATCCCGCTGAGGGGCGTCCGCCGGGCCACGGCCAAGAAGATGCGGGAATCGCTCGACCATGCCGCCCACGTGACCCACTGCGACGAGGCGGACGCCGGCCCGCTCGAGGCCCTCCGGCAGAAGATGAAGGCGGAGGTCGAGGCCGGCGGAGCCAAGCTGACCTATCTCCCGTTCGTCGTCAAAGCCCTGATCGAGGCCCTCAAGCTCCATCCCACGCTCAATGCGACCCTCGACGAGGACGAGAGCGAGATCGTCGTCCGCAAGTACTACAACATCGGCATCGCCGTCGACGTCCCCGACGGCCTGATCGTGCCCGTCGTCAAGGCGGCCGGCCAGAAGTCGGTGGCCGGCCTGGCCGCCGAGATCCAAGCCCTGGCCATGAGCGCCCGCGAAAGGACACTCGACCTGGCCGACCTCAAGGGAGGGACATTCTCCATCACCAACGTCGGCGTCATCGGCGGCGACTTCGCGACGCCCATCATCAACTACCCCGAGGCGGCCATCCTGGCCACGATGAAGATCGCCGACCGGGCCCGGGTCGTCGACGGAAAGGTCGTCGTCAAGAGGATCCTGCCCCTCTGCCTGTCCTTCGACCACAGGGTCGTGGACGGCGCCGAGGCGGCCAGGTTCATCAGGGACCTCATCCGTTTCCTCGAAGCGCCCGAGAAGCTGCCTCTCGGCGGCGACTGAGCCGGATGCGGCGGCCTGTGGTATATTGGCGGGAAAACACATGACCAAAACAATGTCGAAAACAGACCAGCTCAAGGCTGTCATCCGGTCCCGGCCGAAGGCCCTGGTGGCCTTCTCCGGCGGGGTGGACTCCACCCTGCTCCTGAAGGTCTGCCGCGATGTTCTCGGCCCGCGGAACGTCACGGCCGTGACGGGCGTGTCCCAGACCTACACGCCCGAGGAGCTGAGGACGGCCCGGCGCGTCGCCCACGGGCTCGGCGTCCGGCACGTCCTCATCCCAACCGACGAGCTGGCCTGCGCCGACTTCGCCGCCAATCCGGCCGATCGCTGCTATCACTGCAAGCGCGAGCTCTTCGGCAAGATCGCCGGCCTGGCCGGGACGCTCGGCCTGGACGCCTTCTACGACGCCTCCAACGTCGATGACCTCTCCGATTACCGCCCCGGGCGGCGGGCGACCGAGGAGCTCGGCGTCGTCAGTCCGCTCGTCCTGGCCGGCTTCTCGAAACGGGATGTCCGGGCCCTGTCGAAGCGGCTCGGCCTGGCCTCCTGGGACAAGCCGGCCAATCCCTGCCTGGCCAGCCGCGTCCCCTACGGGACGCCCATCAACCTCGAGACGCTCGACAGGATCCGGGCCGGAGAGAAGTTCCTCAGGGCCCTGGGCTTCCCGGTCGTCCGGCTCCGCCACCACGGCGAGCTGGCCCGGATCGAGGTCCCGGCGGCCGATCTCGCGCGGCTCATCCGCCCGGCCACGGCCCGCAAGGTCGCCGTCAAGCTCAGGTCGATCGGCTATCTCTGGACGGCGGCCGATCTCGAAGGCTACAGCATGGGCAGCCTCAACCGGGCCGTCCGGGGGGAGGCCCGGGCGGCGAAGTCGAGTCCATGAAGATCGCCGTCGGGCTGAGCGGCGGGGTCGATTCCTCCGTCGCCGCCCTCCTTCTCCTTCGCGAAGGCCACGAGGTTTCCGGCGTTCTGATGAAGCTCTGGCCCGGGCCCGAAGCGGAGGCGCCCGTGAAGAGCGCCTGCTACGGTCCGGACGAGGCCGGTGACATCCGGGCGGCCGCCGAGGTCTCGGCCGTGCTCGGCATCCCGCTCCGCGTCATCGACTGCTCCCGGGACTACGAGGATCTCGTCCTGCGCTATTTCCGGGACGGCTACGCGTCCGGCCAGACGCCGAACCCCTGCGTCCGCTGCAACCAGCTGGTCAAGTTCGGCGTCCTGCCCGAGGTCGCGCGCGCTTCCGGACTGGCCTTCGATCGCTTCGCCACCGGCCACTACGCCCGGGTCGAGCGCGACGAGCGGCTCGGACGCTTCCTCCTGAAACGGGCGGCGGACAGGTCCAAGGACCAATCCTATTTCCTGTACCGGCTCGGCCAGGAGCAACTGGCCTCGGTCCTCTTCCCCCTGGGAGGACTGGCCAAATCCCGGGTCCGGGAGATCGCCCGCGAGGCGGGGCTGCCGGTCCACGACCGGAAGGAGAGCCAGGATTTCTACGGGGGCGACCTCGGCGACATCGTCGGCCCCGGCGCCGGGGAGGGCGACATCGTCGACCGGGAGGGCCGCGTCCTCGGCCGCCACCGCGGCGTCCGTCACTACACCGTCGGCCAGCGCAAGGGGCTGGGGATCGCCTGGCCCGTCCCCCTCTATGTCACCGGCATCGAGGCCGGGGCGAACCGGCTCGTCGTCGGCCCGGAGAGCGAGACCCTTCGGCGCGCGGCGACCGTCCGGGACTGCGTCTGGGGGCCTTTCGAGACACTCGCCGCCCCGGCCGAGGTCGCGGTCAAGGTCCGCTCGGCCGCGCGCCCGGTCGCCGCGACCGTCGTCCCCGTCGACGGCGGGCGCTGCCGGGTCGATCTGGCCGAGCCCGTCTCCGCCGTGGCCCCGGGCCAATCGGCCGTCTTCTACGACGGCGAGACGGTCGTCGGCGGCGGCGTCATCGAATCGGCGGCTTGATCGCGCCTTTCCGCCCCGCCCGATCCGCGCTATAATCCGTCCCGTCCATCATGACAGAGGAGGAACATCCATGACCGGCTATCTGATCGCGTTCGTCTTCGGCATCTTCATCATGGGCGCCCTGTTCGCCCAGCGGGACCGTCTCGGGAGCGGCGGGTTCAACGCCTGGCTCAGGGGCAAGAAGAGCCTGGCGGTGACGGCCCTCCTGGGGATCGTCGTCATCGCCCTCATCCTGCAGTCGCTGGTCACGGTCCAGGCCGGGACCGTCGGCGTCGTCAAGAGGCTCGGGGCCGTCCGCCAGGAGTTCAACCCCGGCCTGCACGTGATCATCCCGTTCATCGACCAGGTCGTCATCTTCCCGACCCTGAAGAAGAACTACGAGGCGTCCGACACGCCG
>JAPKZE010000059.1 GCA_026393955.1 Candidatus Aminicenantota bacterium | reverse complement strand
CCGGGCGGCATCGGGCTCAGCCCGTCGCTCTTCGCCCTCGAGGCCAAGCTGCTCGAGCACGCCCTGAAGACGCTCGAGGCCTGTCCCTGCCGGGACGGCTGCCCGTCGTGCGCCGGGGCGACGAACGAGAGCGGCAGGGATGCCAAACAGGTCGCCCGGGCCATCCTGAAGGGCCTGCTCGGCCTCGAAACCCCCCGCTCCCCTCTCGTCAATTAGGACGGGGGCGAGCTCCTTCAGACGGGGTCAAACCTACACTTTTGCAGTTTTCTTGATCGTTTCTCTTTTCGACCCGTGGAAAACCGTAAAAGTGTAGGTTTGACCCCTTCCGGAACAGCCTTGACGGGCTGACCCCGTCTTATTTGACTGTCTTGATGACCCGGATGGGCAGGACGATCGAGGGGATGCCCTTGAACTGCAGGATGCGCTGGATGCTGAAGGCCGTCTGGTTGTGGAGGAATCGGGTGAACACGTTCTCCTCCTCGAACACGAGCTTGCCGACGAAGAAGACGGCCTTGTTGTATTTCCGCTGGATCTCCTCGCAGCGCGCCTCGACGACGTCGAGGGTGTCGATATCGACCGAGTGGATGGATTCGGCGTAGAAGCCGAAGTCGCTGGCCATCCGGACGTACTTCTTGAGCTCGTCCGTGACATGGCCCTCCAGATTCTTGACCTCCTCGGCGCCCTTGAAGTTCTTCCAATCGACGACGCCGATGGAGAAGAAGACGAAATTCTTGAAGTAGTTCGGGAAGATGCGGTGGATGTTGAGGAACGAGTGGATGCCCAGCCCGCCGAAGTTCCTCACGAAGATGACGGCGGTCGGGGCCGCCTCGTCCCTGACCGGGGCCCCGTGCTTGCCTGTCATCTGCTGGACCTGGCCGAGGATGTCGTCCAGGCGCCTCATCATGTCCTTGACCCGGCCGTAGTGGCGCCGGACGAGAACGCAGCCGGCGACGAACGACAACGTGATGACCAGCGTGATCCAGCCGCCCTCCTTGAACTTGATGGCGAGCGTCACGGCCAGGATCGAAACGGACATCACGAGCCCGATGAAGTTGATGGCGAATTTCTTGCCGCGGTGGGGGGCTTTCGTCTTGACCCAGTGGATGCACATGCCGAGCTGGGACAGCGTGAAGGTGATGAACACGTTGATGCTGTACATGACGATCAGGACCTGGACCGAGCCGCGGGTGAAGACGAGGATGAGGATGGAGGCCAGGCCCATGAACAGGATGCCGTTCTGGACGACCAGCCGTTCCGAGAGATGCATGAACCGGTTCGGCACCCAGGAGTCGATGGCCATGTTGCCGAGGACGCGCGGGCCGTCGATGAAGCCCGTTTGCGCGGCGACGAAGAGGATGGCGCCTTCGGACACCAGGATGATCCCCAGGAGCCAGACCCCCAGCGGGAAGCCGCCGATCTTCCAGGTCCCGATGAGCGTCTCGAGGAGCGAGGCGTTCAGGGTCTTACCGGCGACGTGCTGGACGTTGGTCAGCAGGTAGCAGACGAGCAGCCCGCCCGCCGTGAAGGCCAGGGACGCGGCCATGTAGACCATCGTCTTCTTCCCCGTTCTGACCTGGGGCGGGCGCAGGATCTGGAGGCCGTTCGAGACGGCCTCGATGCCCGTGTAGGTCCCGGCGCCGAGGCTGTAGGCCCGAAGGAGGATGAAGGCCATGGCCCCGAAGCCGAGCTGGGCGATGCCCTGCCGCGTCTCCCGGATGGTGTCGACGAACAGGGTCGGCGTGGCCGAAACGTGGGAGAAGATCCCATAGACGATGAGGGCCGCGTGGGACACGAAGAAGAGCAGGAAGATCGGGGTCAGAGTGGCCACAGACTCCTTGACGCCGCGCAGGTTGAGCAGGATAAGGCCGAGCGTGATAAGCAGGATGAAGGTCAGCTTGTACTGGAAGAAGCCCGGCGGCAGGAAGCTCAGCACGGCCTCGACGCCGCTCGAGATGGAGATGCTGATCGTCAGCATGTA
>JAPKZE010000160.1 GCA_026393955.1 Candidatus Aminicenantota bacterium | reverse complement strand
GAGGCCATCGCCCTGGGCCACGACCTCGGCCATACGCCCTTCGGCCACGCCGGCGAGCAGACCCTGCGCCAGCTTCTGCCCCTCGGCTTCCACCACGCCGACCAGAGCCTGCGCGTCGTCGAGAAGCTCGAGTACGAAGGCAAGGGGCTCAACCTGACGGTCGAAGTCCGCGACGGCATCCAGAGGCATTCCAAGGGCCGGGGCGAGATCTTCGACGAGGATGTCGAGGACATGCCCTCGACCCTGGAGGGCCAGATCGTCCGGGTCTCGGACGTTATCGCCTACGTCAACCACGACATCGACGACGCCCTCCGGGCCGGCATCATCAAGGAGGAGGACATCCCTCCGGGCCTGGTCAGGACCCTGGGCAAGTGGCATGCGACGCGGATCGACCGCATGGTCATGGACGTCGTCGAGGCCAGCCTGGCGGCCGGCCTGGAGCGCCTCGCCATGAGCGACCGGATCATGAAGGCCGTCGTCGAGCTCCGGGAATTCCTCTACCAGAACGTCTACTTCAATTCCGCCGCCCGCGACGAGCTGCGCAAGACCGAGAAGATCATCAAAGACCTCTTCGGCTACATCATGGAGCACCCCGACGACTACGTCCGGCCTTACCCGGCGGGCGACCCGGTCATCGTCCGGGCCGGGGACTTCATCGCCGGGATGACCGACCGCTATGCCATGGCCCTCTTCGAGCAGATCTTCCTGCCCAAGGCCTGGCCGATCCTGTAGGTCCCGGAGGCAACCGGATGCGCGAGCCCTTCGAAACCCGGAGGATCATCCGTCCTGTCATGGCGACGGTTCTCGCCCTTCTGGCCGCGGCCGCTTGCAGGACGGCCCCGGCCGGTCCTTATCGGGACGCGGCCGTCAACGCCGGGGCCTGGATCCGGGCCAACGAGATCCGGAGCCCGGAGGGGACCTCCTGGCCGGCCATCCCTCCGGACCCCCAGTCCGTCGCCCTCGACCTTTATAGCGGGACGCCGGGGATCGTTCTCTTCTTCATCCAATCCTTCTATTCGACCGGGAGTTCGGCCGACCTCGAGACCGCCCGGGCCGGCGCCGATTTCCTCCTGGCGAAAATGTCCGGAGTCGAAGGACCCGGTCTCTATGCCGGGCTCTCGGGGGTCGGGTTCGCCCTTGAGGAGACCTTCCGCGCGACCCGGGCCGAGAAGTACCGGCGCGGCTTCCTCGACGCGCTCGGCCGGATCGGAGCGACCGCCGTCGCGGCCGGCGGCGGCGTCGAATGGTCGACGACGACGGACCTCATCAGTGGAAGCGCCGGGACGGGCCTGTTCCTTCTTTACGCTTTCCGGGAGACGGGCGACCGGAGTTGGCTCGATCTCGCGGCCAGGGCCGGGACGCGGCTCGTCGAGCTCGGCCGGCCCGAAAACGGCGGACTGAAGTGGGCCATGGACCCGTCCTTCCCGAGGCTCATGCCGAACTTCTCCCACGGCACGGCCGGCATCGCCTATTTTTTGGCGGCGCTCCACAGGGAAACGCGGCGGCGGGAGTTCCTCGAGGCGGCCCTCTCGGGCGCGAAGTACCTGCTCTCGGTGGCCAAGACCGACGGCGACAGCTGTCTCGTCTTTCACGACGAGCCCGACACCAAGGATCTCTATTACCTCGGCTGGTGCCACGGCCCGGTCGG
>JAPKZE010000151.1 GCA_026393955.1 Candidatus Aminicenantota bacterium | reverse complement strand
TCGAAGGCGGGCTCCTCCAGGACATCGATCTGCTCGAATGCACGGTCTGTCCCGACGGCTGCGTGGGCGGGCCGCTCGGGGTCGAGAACCGCTTCCTGGCCAAGGGCCGCATCCTCGAGCTCGTCGCCGCGGCGGGCGAACGCGCCGTCGTCGACCAGAAGGACGTCAGCCGGCTCTATCACAGGAACTTCCTTTCGTTCGACCATCACGTCTCCCCGGCCGAGCCGCGGCCGCTCGACCCGGACCCGGCCAAGGCTATCGGTAAGGCCAAACTCCGGGAGGCGCTGTTCGCCAAGCTGCCCCGGAAGGACTGCGGGATCTGCGGGGCGCCCGATTGCCGGACCCTGGCCGACGACATCGTCCGGGGCTACGCCCGCCTCGAGGACTGCCCGTTCGTCGAGCCGAAGGCCGCGAAAGGGACCAAGGGAACGAAAGGGACGAAGAAGGAGAAGCGATGACCCTCAGCGATCTGGCGACCCGTCTCGATCTCAAGGTCTTCACGCCCGGGTCCGGCCTCGACGCGCCCGTTCTCGGCGGCTACGCGAGCGACCTCCTATCGGACGTCATCGGGCGCAGCCGCAAGGGCGACCTCTGGGTGACCATGCAGGTCCACCCGAACATCGTGGCCGTCGCCGTCCTCAAGGACCTGGCCGGGATCGTCCTCGTCAACGGCCGGGAGCCGGCCCCCGAAACCCTGGAGCAGGCCACCCGCGAGAAGGTGCCGCTGCTCGGCGCCCGGGCCGGCACGTTCGAGATCGCCGGCCGGCTCTACGGGATGGGGCTCAAGGGGAGTTGATGGCCCTGCGGCGGCTCCGGGCCGACCTCCACATCCACACCTGCCTCTCCCCGTGCGGCGAGCTGACCATGTCGCCGCGGGCCGTCGTCGACGCCGCCCGCGCGGCCGGGCTCGATCTCATCGCCGTCACCGATCACAACACGACCGAGAACGCCGGGGCGGTGATCGAGGCCGCGGCCGTCACGGGCCTGGCCGTGCTCCCCGGCATCGAGATGACGACCTCCGAGGAGGTCCATTTGCTCGGCCTCTTCGAGGCCGGCGCCGACCTCGGGCCGTTCCAGGCGGAGGTCTACCGGAACCTGCCGGACCTCCCGGCCAAGATGAAATTCGTCGACGACCAGGTCCTCGTGGACGCGGCCGACGACGTCACCGGATTCTGCCCGCGCTGCCTGTTCGGGGCCACGCTCTTCTCCGTCCAGGAGGCGGTCCGGCTCATCCACGGCCGGGGCGGGCTGGCCATCGCTTGTCACATCGACCGGGATTCGTTCAGCCTCATCTCCCAGCTCGGCTTCATCCCGCCCGGCCTGGGCCTCGACGCCGTCGAGGTCTCGCCCCGGATGAGCGCCGCCGAGGCCCGGGCGGCCTTCGGGCCGTTCGGCCAGATGCCCGTCGTCCGGTTCTCCGACGCCCACAAGCCGGAGGAGATCGGGGCGGTGACGACGGAATTCCTCGTCGCCGGGCCCAGTCTCGCGGAGATCCGCCGGGCCCTGGCGGGTGAGGAAGGCCGGCAGGTGTTCACGCCATGATGGAGGACCTTTCGCTCCACGTCCTCGACATCGTCGAGAACGCCGTCGCGGCGGGGGCGACGCGCGTGCGCATCTCGGTCAACGAGAACGCGGCCCGGGACGTCCTGGTCCTCCGCGTGACCGACAACGGCCGGGGCATGTCGGCCCGGGAACAGGCGCGCGCCCTCGACCCGTTCTTCACGACCGGTCGGAAGCGGACCGGGCTCGGCCTGCCGTTGCTGGCCCATACCGCCGAGATCTGCGGCGGCCGGCTGACCATCGCGTCCGGTCCGGGCCGGGGGACGTCCGTCGCCGCCCGGCTCCCGCTCTCCCACGTCGACAGGCCCCCGCTGACCAAGATGGCCGAAACGCTCATGACCCTGTTCTTCGGTCATCCCGAGACCGATTTCCTTTATCGCCACACCCGTAACGGTTCTCTATTCATCTGTTTACGGAGCGGGCGGAAAGGCGGCGGCACGGCGCCGCGCGAGATCATCGCGCTCCGGAAGAGGCTGCGGAGGGGCTTGGACCGGATCGGCGCGTCCTGACGGCCTTCAGGGCCGGCGGCCGCCGAGCTTCTTTTCCAGACTCTCGAGCTCGGCCCGGGCCTTGGCCACATTGGCCTCGGTCTCGCCGGACGAGTTCCGCAGGTACATCCTCAACGCTTCGGCCGCTTCCCGGAGGTCTCCCCGGTTCTCGTAAGCCACGGCCAGATTGAAGAAGCCGACGGGCGTCGGCCGGATGGCCAGGGCCTGGCGCAGCAGCTCGATGGCCCGGTCGTATTGACCGAGATAAGAGTGGGCGATGCCGGCGAACTGGTAGAAGGCCTGCTCTTCGGGGAAATCGGCGATCAGCTGCTCGTAGACGACGATCGCCTCCTTCAGCGAACCGGTGGAGGCCAGGTTCCCGGCGTAGCTCATCCGCAAGTGGCGGCTCTCCGGCTCGACAGCCAGGGCCCTCTCGTAGGTGGTCCGGGCCTCGGCCTTGCGGCCTGTCGCGTCGAGGATCCCGGCGGCGACGGTCAGGGCGTCGACGCTCTGGGGATCCAAGGCCAGGACCTTGTCCATGGTCTCGAGCGCTTCGCCGGGCTTGCCGCTGACGAGATAGGTGTGGCCGAGGCGGACGAGCAGGGTCTCCGAATCCGGCAGCCGGCCGATGCCCCGGGCGAGCGTGGCCAGGGCCCGGTCGAAGGCGTTCTGTCGCGCCTGGACGATGGCCAGGTTGACGTAGCTTTCGGGCGAATCGGGGATCTCGGCGACGATCTCGCCGTAGACCCTTTCGGCGGCGGCGAAATTCCCCGCAGATTCGAAGACCTGGGCCTGCTGGACGAGCTTGAGCAGGCCGATCTTGTCCTTAGGGTCGGGCGCCTCGGTGCCCGGTTTGGCCGGGGCGAAATTCACGTAGCCCAGGGACCGGAGCCGTTCGCGGTCGTCCGTCCGGGCCGCGGCCGGACCGCCGGAAGCACCGGGCGGGGCGCTCAGGCGGAGGAGCTCCTGTTCGAGCTTCTTGCGGAGCTCGGCCGCCCTGTCCGGCAACGAGCCCGCCAAGTCGTTCCTCTCGCCCGGATCGTTGGCCAGGTCGTAGAGCTCGGGCCGCGGCGAGTGGATGAACTTCCAGGGACCGGAGACGATCCCGACGAGCTCCGACCAGCCGAAGTTCTCCCGGGGATAGAACGTCTCGACGAGGCTATCGAGATCCCCCCGGACCCTGTTCCGGACCCGCGGCAGGAGGCTCTGGCCCTCCATGCCCGCCGCCTCGGCCTTGAGGCCGAGCGTCTCCAGGATGGTCGGGGCCACGTCCACCAGCCGGACCGCGTCTTCGACGACGCGCGGGCGGGGGAAGGCGGCCGGATCGCGGAGGAGGAGCGGCACGCGCAGGGTCTCTTCGTAGAGGAAGATGCCGTGGCCGGTCTCGACCTTGTCGCCCAAGCCTTCGCCGTGATCGCCGGCGACCACGATCAGGGTCTTTTCGAGGAGGCCCTTGGCCTCGAGCGCGTCGAGGACCGCGCCGACGTAGTGGTCCATATAGGCGATCTCTCCGTCGTACGGGCGGCCGGCGGCCTCGTCCCGGTAGGGCGCGGGCGGGTCGTAGGGCAGATGAGGATCGTAATAGTGGACCCAGGCGAAGAACCGGCCCCCGGCGCTCTTGTCCAGCCAGCGGGAGAACCGGGCGAAGGTCTCCTCGGCCCGGCGCTCGGCGTTGGCGCCCTTGAGCGGGGCCTGCGGCTGGAAGGTGTCGTCGTACACGTCGAAGCCGCGGCCGAGGCCGAACCGGGAATCGACCGAGAAGGACGAGACGAAAGCAGCCGTGGCGAAGCCCCGCTCCTTCAGGATCCCGGCCAGCGTCCGCCACTTGGCGGCCAGGTCGTGGCCGTTGTTGCGGACGCCGTGCGTCGCCGGATAGAGCCCGGTCATGATCGTGCTGTGCGAGGGCAGGGTGAGCGGGGCCGGACAATAGACGCGCGCGAATCGGATCCCGTCGCGGGCCAGTCCGTCGAGCCGGGGGGTGCGGGCCTGGCCGTAGCCGTAACACCCGAGATGGTCGGCCCGGGTCGTGTCCAGGGTGATGAGGAGGACGTTGTGGCCGGCGGCGGACCGGGCCCCTAAAGCGCCGCGTCCCCGGCCGATCAGGAAGACCGCCGCCCCGAGCGCCAGGGCCAGACCGAGCCCGGCCAGGACCGGGACGGCCCGGGACTTTCGCCGGGGCGTCTGGCCCGGTTCGAAGCGGGGGCCGGCGCCCCTGCCGGCGGGGAGGGTACCGCTTTTTTTAGCCATGGAGATTCCAGATTAAGGGATTTCCGGAAATAGTCAAGAAAAAGGCCCGCCCCCCTCGCGGGGGGCGGGCCTGGCGCGGTCGAAAGTTACCGCTGCATCAGAACGAGAATTTCAGGCCCAACCGGGCCGACCAGGGCGGGAACTGGGTACTCCACCTGTTGTACCCGTAGTTCGTGTCGCCTGCGTCGATGACCATCGCCGTGTAGTTATTGGCCAACGTCCCGCCGAGGATCTCCGCATCGGTCGCGTAGATGCCGTCCAGGTTGAGAGTCATTTCATCGCTCTGGACCGTCCTGGTGTTGGTCATGTTGTTGAGCTGGAGGTTGATCGCCGCCCGGGACT
>JAPKZE010000056.1 GCA_026393955.1 Candidatus Aminicenantota bacterium | reverse complement strand
GGCGAGTTCGACGCCCTGCCCATGATCTCGCAGAAGGGCCGCGTCGCGAAAAAGGACCCGGTCGTCGAGGGCGCGCCGGGCCACGGCTGCGGCCACAACGCCATGTGCACCGCCGCGGCGGCCGCGGCCATCGCGGTCAAGGAGGCCATGATCGCTCACGGCATCAAGGGCACGATCAAGGTCTTCGGCTCGCCGGCCGAGGAGATCGTGGCCAGCCGGCCCTACATGATCCGGGCCGGGCTGTTCGAGGGCGTCGACGCCGTCATCGACAACCACAGCTCGACCGGCTTCGGCACGGGCTACGGCGTCGACGGCAACGCCCTCTTCTCGACCATCTTCACCTTCAGGGGCAAGACGGCCCACGCGGCCGGCGCGCCCTGGGTCGGGCGGAGCGCCCTCGACGCCGTCGAGATCATGAATGTGGCCGCGAACTTCCTCCGCGAGCACCTGCCCCTGTCGCAGCGCCTCCATTACGTGATCCTTGAGGGCGGTGAGGCCCCCAACGTCGTCCCGGACAAGGCCAGCGTCTGGTATTACGTCCGGAACTCGGATGAGCGGCTCGAAGACATGTACCAGCGGGTGATCAACTGCGCCAAGGCCGGGGCCCTGGCCTCGGGCACCGAGCTGGCTTCGATGCGAGTGATCAGCGCCATCCACCAGCGCCACGCCAACAAGGCCGCGGCCGAGCTCTTCCAGAAGAACATCGAGCTCGTTGGCATGCCCGCATGGAGCGAAGAGGAGCAGGCCTTCGCCAAGGCCCTCCAGAAGGAGCTCGGGGCCAAGGAAGCGGGGATGCCGGACAAGGTCGACAAGCTCGAGGCGCCGGTCGTCGGGCGCGACTTCGTCGGCGGCGGATCGTCGGACGTCGGGGACGTGACGCTCATTGCCCCGACGGCGACCATCACCTTCCCCGGGGCCGTGCCCGAGGCGATCGGCCATCACTGGTCCAACGTCGCCTGCTGGTACGGCTCGACCGCCTGGAAGGGCCTGAACGCCGGGGCCAAGGCCATCGCCGCCTCGGCCGTCGACCTCTTGACCAGGCCCGAGGAGCTGGCCAAGCTGCGGAAAGAGTTCGAGGAGTACTCGAAGATCCACCCCTACAAGCCGTTCCTGCCGGCCGACGCGACGCCCCCTAACGACCTCAACAAGGAGCTGATGGACAAGTACCGGGCGCTGCTCGAAAAGGCCTATTTATAGATCGGTGTCACTCCCATATTGAAGAACATGAAGGACCACTGGTCCGTCAGGTCCTCGATGGCCTTGCTCAGATTGCTCGAGCCGTGGCCGGAGCGCGTCTCGATGCGGATGACGACGGGCTTGGCGCACGCCTGGTCCGCCTGGAGGGCGGCCGCGAACTTGAACGAGTGGGCGGGCACGACCCGGTCGTCGTGGTCGGCCGTGGTCACCATGGTCGCCGGGTAGCAGACGCCGGGCTTGAGGTTATGGAGCGGCGAGTAGGCGTAGAGATACGGGAACTGCTTGTCGCTGTCGCTCGAACCGTACTCGACGGCCCAGCCCCAGCCGACCGTGAACTTGTGGAAGCGGAGCATGTCCATGACCCCGACGGCCGGGAAGGCGACCCCGAAGAGCTCGGGCCGCTGGGCCATGACCGCGCCCACGAGGAGGCCGCCGTTGGAGCCGCCGGCGACGGCCAGCCGGTCCTTCACCGTGTACTTCTCCCGGACCAGATACTCGGCCGCGGCGATGAAGTCGTCGAAGACGTTCTGCTTCTTGTCGAGCATGCCGGCCTTGTGCCAGGCCTCGCCGTACTCGTTGCCGCCCCGCAGGTTGGCCATGGCGTAGACGCCGCCGTTCTCGAGGAGAATGATGTTGGCGGCGCTGAAGCCGGGCTGCATGCTGATGTTGAACCCGCCGTAGGCGTAAAGGAAGGTCGGGTTCTTGCCGTCGAGCTTGAGCCCCTTCTTGTGGACGATGAACATCGGCACCTTCGTCCCGTCCTTGCTCGGGTAGAAGACCTGCTTCGTCTCGTAGGCCGACGGATCGAACTTGACCTCACTGGCCCGGAAGATCTCGGAGGCGCCGCTGGCCGGATCGAACTTGTAGATCGTCGACGGGTAGGTGAACGATGTGAAGGTATAGAACATGACCTTCTCGTCGCGCTTGCCGCCGAAGCCGCCCGCCGTGCCCAGCGCCGGGAGCTCGATCTCGCGGACGGGCGTCCCGTCGAGCTTGTGCTGATGGATCTTGGTGTTGGCGTCCTTGAGGTAGTTGCAGAACAGGTAGCCGCCGGCCGTCCCCGCCCCGCTCAGGACCTCGGGCTTCTCGGGGATGACCGTCTGCCACTTCTCGGGAACCGGGTCCTTCGGATCGATGGCCACGACGCGGAAGTTGGGGGCCCCGGCGTTGGTGTGGACGAGGAACTTCCCGTCGACGACTTCGAGGGGCGAGGCATCGAACTCGAAGCCCTTGAAGAGCATCGTGAATGGCGCGTTCTTCTTCGACAGGTCCTTGACCCAGACCTCCGAGCCGCTCGTGCCCTCGGATAAGCCGAGCATCAGCCATTCTTCGCCTTCGGTCGTCCCGGCGCCGACGTAATTCTTGGCCTTGAGCTCCTCGCCGGGCGCGGGCTTGCTGTAGCCGCTGTAGTAGAAGCCGTTGCCGTGCCAGGCCGCCCCGGAGAACTTGTTCCACAGGATCCGGTCCGGGAGCTCCTGCTTGGTGGCGATGTCCATGACCCGGATCTCGGACCAGTCGGACCCGGCCTCGCCGCGACTGACGGCCATGTACTTGTCGTCGAGCGAAGGGCCGAGCAGGCCGATGCGGATCGTTCCGTCCGGGGACAGCGCGTTCGGGTCGACGAAGACCTCGGGCGCGCCGTCGAGACCCTTCTGGATGTAGGTGACCGACTGGTTCTGCAGCCCGTCGTTCTTGCTGTAGAAGTAGTACTCCCCGACGCGGAACGGCGACGAGTAGCGCGGGTAGTTGAAGATCTCGGTCAGCCGGGCCTTGATCTTCGGCCGGTACGGGATGGTGTCGAGGTAGCCGAAAGTCACCGCGTTCTGGGCCTGGACCCAGGCCTTGACGTCCTCGGCGTTGTCGTCCTCGAGCCAGCGGTAGGGATCGGCCACCTTAGTCCCGAAGTAATCGTCGACCTGGTCGACCTTCTTCGTCTCGGGGTAGGCCAGCCTGACGGCCTCCTTCTTGGCGCACGCGGCCAAAGCGACGACCATAACGATCAGGGTGAGCATAAGCATGGTTTTTTTTCATCTGACCTCCGTGGGGATTACGGAAAGGTTATACCACATTTCGAGCGAGTTAAAGACGGGACCGGGTCTTCGCAAACGCACGAGGCTTTTGCGAAGACCAGGTCCCTTCCGAATGGCTATTTGCCGCCGAAATCGACGTCGTCCGCGAGCTCGTTGACGTCGGTCGCGGCGTCGTAGGGGAAATGGGCGGCCAGCTCGCGGCCGGCCTCGCCGATGGCCTCGACCAGGCCCTCGGTGAACTCGCCCTTCTTGAAATGGCCGGACATCTTGCCCGCGACGCAGTACCAGAACTCCTGGCCGACCTTGGCGTGGATGCCTTCGTCGCCGAGGACGACGAACTTCTTCCGGGCCGGGACGATGAAGAAGAGGATGCCGTTGCGGTCCTTGGTCCGGGCCACGCCCAGTCGGGCGAAGGCCCGCTCGGAGGCGCGGCGGACGCTGCCCCAGAAGAACCGGGCGACCGAGACCCGGACTTCGCCCGAAGTCGCTCTCTCCGCCGCGGCGACGGCCGCCTTGACCAGGGAGACGTCGACCGTCTTCATGAGCTTGCGCCGGCTGTGCACGGTCATCGCTTCTCCTCTACCACCCGCCCGAGGCGCCGCCGCCACCCGAGCGTCCGCCACCGCCCCCGAAGCCGCCTCCCCCTCCTCCGCCCCAGCCGCCGCCTCCCCCGCCGCGCCCGCCGCCGCTGATCATGCTGATCAGCAGCCAGAGCGCGAAGGAGGGGTTGGTGATGAAGAGGACGACGAGGATGAGGAAGACGATCCCGCCGAAGATGCGCTTGATCTTGTCCTCGGCGCGGACCCGGCGCGGGGGCGGCTCCTCGCCGGCGGCCTTCGTATCGCCCGAGATGTAGCCGATGAGCGCGGTGACGGCCGCGTCCACGGCCTCGTCGGGCCGGCCGGCCCGGATGCCGGGGGCGAGGATGTTGTCGATGACCCGGAAGGCGTAGATGTCCGGGACCTTGTCCTCGAGGCCGTAGCCGACCTCGATCCGGATCTTGCGGTCCTCGGCCAGGATGAACAGCACCAGCCCGTCGTCCATACCCTTGCGGCCGACCTTCCAGGCTTCGAACGTCCGGACCGCCCAGTCCTCGAGCGCGGCGTCCTCGCCGATCGTCCGGCCGATCCAGACGAGGAGCTGGTGGCCGGTCTGGCGCTCATAAGCCTCGAGACGCGCGTCGAGCGCCTCGACCGTCCGCCGCGACAGGAGCCCGGCCTGGTCCGTGGCCCACCGGTCGGGGGCCGGCGGAATTTTAGTCTGGGCCGCTAGGCCTGAGACCGCCGGCACCAGGACCAGGGCCCCGCCCAAGGCGAGGGCCAGGGCAAAGAGCGCGAGCGGTCGGCGGAGCCGGGCGGTGATCACGGACAGGCCTGTCGGGATCGGTTAGAACTTGACCTTGGGGGCCGTCTCGGCGCCCGCCTGGGCCTTGAAGAAAGGCTTATCGGCGAACTTGCCGCCGAAGAACCCGGCGATGATGACGGCCGGGAACCTGTTCCGCCTGGTGTTAAAGGCCTGGGCCGCCTCGTTGAACCGCATCCGCTCGGTGGCGACCCGGTTCTCGGTGCCCTCGAGCTGGGCCTGGAGCTCCTTGAAGTTTTCGGTGGCTTTGAGCTCGGGGTACTTCTCGACGACGACCATCAGCCGCGACAGGGCCGAGGACAGGCCGTCCTGGGCTTGCTGGAACTTGGCCAGGGCGTCGGGCGTGAGCTGGCCGGCGTTGATCTGGACCTGACCGACCTTGGCCCGGGCCTCGGTGACGGCCGTGAAGGTGCTCTGCTCGAAGGCGGCCGCGCCTTTGACCGTCTCGACCAGGTTGGGGACGAGGTCGGCCCGCCGCTGGTACTGATTCTCGACCTGGCCCCACTGGGCCTGGACCTTCTGGTCGAGGCCGACCAGCGAATTGTAGATGCCCGTGACGCCCACGGCCGCGATGAGGAGGCCGACGAGGACGACCGCGAGGCAGCCGATGGCGAATTTCTTGTTGGCCATTGCGACACTCTCCTTTAAATCGATATTCTATCATACGAGCGTCCGGGGGGCCCGGTTTTTGCTATAATCGGGCCATGAACAAGATCGCCGTCCTGACCAGGGACTGCGGCGGCGTCAATGCCGCCATCCGGGCCGTCGTACGGACGGCCGCGGCCCGCGGGATCGCCGTCGAGGGCGTCGTCCGCGGCTACGAGGGGCTCATCCGGGGCGACGTCATCCCCCTCGACCGCCGCTCCGTCTCCAACATCATCGGCCTCGGCGGGACCATCCTCAAGACCGCCCGGGCCGAGGCGTTCCTGACCGAAGAGGGACAGAAGGCCGGGCTGGCCACTCTTCGCGCCCGGTCGATCGACGGCCTCGTCGTCATCGGCGGCAACGGCTCGCTTGCGGGAGCGCGGGTCCTGGCCGAGCGCCACCGCTTTCCGGTCGTCGGCATTCCGGCCACGATCGACAACGACGTCGCCGGGGTCGCGAACGCCATCGGGGCCGACACGGCCGTCAACGTGGCCATGGACGCCTTGGACAAGATCCGCGACACGGCGACCTCGCTCGAGCGGATATTCGTCGTCGAGGTCATGGGCCGCAAATGCGGCTGGATCGCCATGCAGGTCGCCCTGGCCGGCGGCTGTGAGGAGGTCCTT
>JAPKZE010000164.1 GCA_026393955.1 Candidatus Aminicenantota bacterium | reverse complement strand
GGCCAGGACGGTCCGACCGGGGTATCGCCGCTCCCCGGATTCGGCTAGAATGGGGGCCATGAGCATCCTTTTTACGCCCCTCCGGGTCGGATCCGTCACCCTTCCGAACCGCTTCGTCCGGTCGGCCACCCAAGACTACATGGCCGACGACGAGGGCTTCGTCACGGACGCCAACGTCGAGCTCCTCGCCCGGCTGGCCGAGGGCGAGGTCGGCCTGATCATCTCGGGCCATGCCAATGTCCAGCTCGTGGGCAAGGCCAGCCCGCGCCAGATTGGCGTTTTCGACGACCGCTTCGTCCAGGGCCTGGCCCGCCTGCCGGAAGCCGTCCACCGGTTCCCGTCGAAGGTCTTCCTTCAGATCGCCCACGCGGGCCGGCAGACCAAGGAGCGCGATTGCGGCGGCGTGCCCGTCTCCCCTTCCCCTGTCTACGATCCGGTGACGAAGGTCATGCCCCGGGAGCTCGCGGCCGAGGAGGTCCGGGACCTGGTCGCCGATTTCGTCGCGGCCGCGGTCCGAGCCCAGCGGGCCGGGTTCGACGGCGTCCAGCTCCATGCCGCCCACGGCTACCTCCTGTCGAGCTTCCTTTCGCCCCACACCAACCGCCGGAGCGACGAATGGGGCGGCCCCCTCGAGAACCGGGCCCGGGCCCTGCTCGAGGTGCTCCGCGGCGTCAAGGCGGCCTGCGGCCGGGACTTCCCGGTCATGGTCAAGCTCAATTCGACCGACTTTCTGGACGGCGGCCTGTCCCCCGACGAGGCGGTCCGCGTCGCCGTGATGCTCGAGGCCGGCGGCATCGACGCGATCGAGGTCAGCGGCGGCATGGCCGAAGCCGGCCGCGGCTCGGTCTGGCCGGGTCTCCGGAGCGAGGACGAAGAGGGCTATTTCGTGGAGAACGCGGCCCGGATCAAGAGGGCCGTGCGCGTTCCGGTCAGCGGCCTGGGCGGGATCAGGACGCTCGCGGTCGCCGAACGCATCGTCCGCGAAGGTCTTGTCGACATGGTCTCGCTGAGCCGTCCGCTCATCCGCGAACCGCTCCTCGTGAAGCACTTCCGCGAAGGCTCTGTGACGAGATCCGCGTGCATCTCCTGCAACAAGTGTTTCAATCCGCGCGGCATCCGCTGCGGCGACCTGAAGTCTCTTTCGCGTTGACATCCCTCGAAATCCTGTTCTAGAATCGGCCCATGATGGGGCGGGAGGAGGGTGCCGGCTTTTTCGTTCCCTCTCGGTCCGTCCGCCGCCCGTCCGCCGTTCCCGAAAGGAGCCTCCCATGAACAAGCGCGTCGCGGTCTGCTTGGCCCTGGCTGTCCTCTTCGCCCTTCCCGCCTTCGTCGCCGCCCAGGAGGACGAGGCCGGCTGCAAGGACCACCCTCTCCTCACGCGGATGAAGGGCTTCGCCATCTATGCCTGCGAATCCAGCTTCGATGCCGTCGATTTCTATGTCGGCGAGGACAA
Source organism: Candidatus Aminicenantota bacterium (assembly GCA_026393955.1). Taxonomy (GTDB): domain Bacteria; phylum Acidobacteriota; class Aminicenantia; order Aminicenantales; family Saccharicenantaceae; genus RBG-16-66-30. The sequence goes on along the minus strand of JAPKZE010000164.1, from coordinate 2,729 downwards.
GACCCAAACCCTCGAAGGCCAGAAGACGTTCCTCAGCTATTCGCTGCGCGAAGGCGAGCCGAAGCCGTCGGAGCTCCAGATCCTCAGGAACTACGAGAACGCCCTCCAGGCCGTCGGCGGCACGCTCGTCTACAAGTCCGACATCTACTTGTCCATGAAGATCGTCAAGGGCACGGGCCAGGTCTGGGTGGCGGTCGTACCGGCCAACTACGGCGCGGATTACAGCCTGACCATCCTGGAGGTCGGCGAGATGACCCAGGAGATCACGGCCGGGGACATGCTGGCCGCCCTCAACAAGGACGGCCGGATCGCCCTGGCCATCCACTTCGACACCGGCAAGGCCACCATCAAGCCGGAATCGCAGAAGATCGTTGGCGAGATCGCCGCGCTCCTCAAGGGCAATCCCGAGCTCCGGGTTTCCATCGAGGGCCACACCGACAGCACCGGGACGCCGCAGGGCAACAAGACCCTCTCGGACGAGCGGGCCAAGGCCGTTCTTGCGGCGGTGGCCGACCTGGGCGTCGACGCCGCGCGGCTGAGCTCGGTCGGCTGGGGCCAGGACAAGCCCGTCGCGGACAACGCCACGGAGGATGGCCGGGCCAAGAATAGGCGCGTCGAGATCGTCAAGAAGTAAGTGAAGATCATGCCGAACAAGATCCTGAGTTGGGGGGCCTCGGCCGGAGTCCTGATCGCCTGCCTGCTGTCGGGCCCGGGGCCGGCTCTGGCCTGGAAGGTCGACTCCCATGTCTATGCGGCCAACCTCGTTCTCGAGGAGGCCCTGAGCACCCTGACGCTCCAGGAGGTCGTCGTCACCGAGGCCGCCGTCCGGGACAAGATCAAAGGGGAGCTCCGGCGCATCTTCGGCAACAGCTACGGCGGCCGGAGCCGCATCGACTACCTCGACAACGGATTCATTTCCTGGGTCTACTATCCGCCGCAGGACCGGCTTGTCCGGGTCCGGCCGGTCATGGCCGTGCAGGTCCCGCCGTTCGGCTGGCTGAGGCTCAGTGAGGACATGGCCCGGGCCCTCTTCTATTTTCCCGGCCTGATGCGGGCCGGGGCGGTCGGCCCGGACCTCTTCCCCGACCTCATCACCGGACAGACGGTCATCCACCCCGGCGAGGGACCCCGGTCGGGGCGGTGGGCCGCCTTTCTCGATGGGGAGGTCCGCCGCATCGCCGGGCTCTACGACGGAAGCCCCGGCAGCTTCGACGAGTCGCCGGTCCTGCGGGCCTATTACGCCGGCTGGCTGGCCCACATGGCCGGCGACCTCTTCGGCCACAGCTGGGTCAACGACTATGCGGGAGGGGTCTGGCCCAACATCTCCGACGGGATCACGAACGAAGAGAAGAACAACATCCTCCGCCACCTGATCGTCGAGGCCTACGTCTCGAAGAAGATCCCTCAGGCCTTCCTAACGGGCCAGAGGGTGACCTTGGACCTCCCGGCCGGGGCCTCTCTGACAAGCCGGTACGTCATGAAGTGGCTGACCGGCAACGGCGGGCGCATCGACCACGACGACAGCGAAGATGACCGCTTTGGGATCAATCCCATCATTACGGGTTACGCCGCGGGGACGCCCTACCACCTGGACCTGCTCTTTTCCATCCGCGACCACCTCCGCAGCGACACTCGCAACATCAACTGGGACGCCCTCTGGGCCGGCTTCATCCTGCAGATGACGTTCGGCTATTTCGATTTCCGTCAGGCCAGCCTGCTCTACAACCACCAGTGGTTTCACGATGTCGACACGGCCCTCGACCACCTGGTCTCGTCGCAGCTGAGCGTAGCCCGCAGGATGTCCGCCGGGGAAGGCTTCGGGGCCTGGTTCGACGAGCTGGAGAGCTGGATGTTGAGGTACGGCCTCTCGGCGCTCGGCCTTCCCGACGCTGTCGGCCGGGGCATCGAGATGTCGAGCAACGCCCAGGAACAGATCGCAGACGCCATCCTGCCGGACGAGGTCAAGCAGGCCATGAGCGACCTCAAGCGCTGGTTCGTCGACAAGGTCATGGAAGAGGCCTTCGGCTTCACCCTGACCGAGCTCGAGCGCTACCTCCACGATCCCGGCACCTATCTGACGAGCCGGACGCTCTTTCCCGAAGGGACCAAGGCCAAGATCGATGCCGAGCTCGGCAACTTCGCTCAAGGCTTCCCCGCCTGGGAGTGCACCCGGATCAATTTTGTCCCCTTCCAGAACACGCTGAACATGATCAAGCTCCAACTCGTCGACCCCGAGGAGCTGGTCCGGGTCCTTTGGACCGAGCGGGCCTTCCCCCAGGTGCTGTCGACGGAGGAGCACGTCCGGGCCTTCGTGGCGACCTATTTCAAGAGCGGCATCCAGATGCAGTTCATGCGCAGTCTCGACGCCGGGTACGATTGGGACCACCCGGATTTCGCCGGCTGCATGCTTTGGGACGATCCGACGGTCCGGCAGAAGATCTTCCACCGCATCTTCCAGGTCGCGCGTCCCGGAGCGGGGATAGGCCCGGCGCTGTCGGTGGCCGCACAGAAATTCGCGGTCTCCTTCCCGGAGTCGCAATTCCGGCCGAGGTTCGTCTGGCAGCCGGCCGCCAGCGTCGCCGGCATCGGTGCGGGCGGACAGGCGCAGGCTCCGCCTCCTCCGGCCGCGGGGACGGTTCCCGGACCGGGCGCGCCGGCCGTACGGAAGGGAGTCGGCCTCGGGCAGCTGCCGGAGATGACGTTCCCGGACTTCGGGGTCGTTTTAAAGC
>JAPKZE010000476.1 GCA_026393955.1 Candidatus Aminicenantota bacterium | reverse complement strand
CGGATATAGGGAGGATTGGAGAAGATCAGATCAAAGGTCCGCCCCGGCTCATAGGTCCGCAGGTCGGCTTCGACGATCTCGATCCGGCCGCCCAGCCCGTTGAGTTCGACGTTGCGCCTGGCCAGATCGGCCAACCCAGCCTGGAGCTCGAGCGCCGTGATCCGCCTGAACGCTTTGACACTCAGCAAAAGGGATATGACCCCGCTCCCCGTCCCAAGCTCGAGCGCCTCGTCCTCCGGCCTCGTTCGGATGAAGTCGGCCAGCAGCGGCGCGTCGACGGAGAAGCGATAGCCATTTTTCTTCTGCAGGATGCGGACGCGTCCGTGGTAGAACGCGTCGAGGGTCTCGCCCTCACGCGGCGTCGTCGGACTCGTCATCCTCGCCGACCTCGGTCATGACCACGACCTTCTCGGGCTGGACCTGGGCGTAGCCGCCCCGGATGGGCACCGCCTGGTCATCACCCGCCTCGCGGTAGACGAGCTTGCCCTTCCCGATCCCGACGAACAGGGGCCGGTGCCCCGGGAAGACCCCGATCTGCCCTTCGAGCGTCGGCAGGAAGACGGCCTCGACGTCCGCCTCGGCCAGCAGCCGCCGGGGCGAAACCACCTTCAGGTGGAGGGTCGCGGCCTTGCCTTCGCTCATTCCGCCCTCAGCTCCTCGGTCCGCTTGGCGACGTCGTCGATGCCGCCCGCCATGTAGAAGGCCTGCTCGGGCTTGTCGTCGTGCCGGCCCTCGGTGATCTCCTTGAAGCCGCGGACGGTCTCCGCGACGGGGACGTACCGGCCGGGCCGGCCCGTGAACTCCTCGGCGACGTGGAAGGGCTGGGACAGGAAGCGCTGGATCTTCCGGGCCCGGGACACGATGATCTTGTCCTCGTCGGACAGCTCCTCGATGCCGAGGATGGCGATGATGTCCTGGAGGTCGCGGTAGCGCTGGAGGATCTCCTTGACCCTGCGGGCCACGGCATAGTGCTCCTCGCCGACGATGTCCGGATCGAGAATGCGCGAGAACGAGGCCAGCGGGTCGACGGCCGGGTAGATGCCGATGTCGGTCAGGGCCCGCGACAGATTGGTCGTGGCGTCGAGGTGCGAGAACGTCGTGGCCGGGGCGGGGTCCGTGAAGTCGTCGGCCGGGACGTAGATGGCCTGGACCGACGTGATCGAGCCCTTCTTGGTCGAGGTGATGCGCTCCTCGAGCTCGCCCAGCTCGGTGGCCAGGTTGGGCTGGTAGCCGACGGCCGAGGGCATCCGGCCGAGCAGGGCCGAAACCTCCGACCCGGCCTGGGTGAACCGGAAGATGTTGTCGATGAAGAGCAGGATGTCCTGGCCCATCTCGTCGCGGAAGTACTCGGCGACCGACAGGGCCGTCAGGCCGACCCGCAGGCGCGCGCCCGGCGGCTCGGTCATCTGTCCGTAGATGAGCGATGTCTTGCTGATGACGCCCGAGCCCTTCATCTCGAGCCATAGGTCGTTGCCCTCGCGGGTCCGCTCGCCGACGCCGGCGAAGACCGAGTAGCCGCCGTGCTTCAGGGCGACGTTGTGGATGAGCTCCTGGATGATGACCGTCTTGCCGACGCCGGCCCCGCCGAACAGGCCGATCTTGCCGCCCTTGAGGAAGGGCTGGATGAGGTCGATGACCTTGATGCCGGTCTCGAACATCTCGCGTTTGGTGCTCTGGTCCTCGAGCGGGGGCGGCAGGCGGTGGATGGGATAGCGCTTGTCCGTGACGATGGGCCCCATCTTGTCGACGGGCTCGCCGATGACGTTCATGATCCGGCCGAGCGTGCCCTCGCCCACGGGGACCTCGATCGGCCCGCCGAGGCTCTCGGCCTTCATGCCGCGCGACAGGCCCTCGGTCGGATGCATGGAGACGCAGCGGACCCGGTCCTCCCCGATGTGCTGCTCGACCTCGACGACGATGCAGAGCGGCTCGGCGACGTCGAAGCCCTCGCTCGTCACCCGGACGGCGGTGTAGATCTCGGGCAGGGCCCCGCCCTCGAACTTGATGTCGACGACGGGCCCGATGACCTGGACGACGGTTCCGGTCTTGGCGTCTTTTGGATCCATGGGTCTCTCCCTACTCTTTCTGTTTGAGCGCTTCGACGGCGGTCATGATCTCCAGGAGCTCCTTGGTGATGCCGGCCTGGCGGATCTTGTTGAGCTGGAGGACGAGGGCGTCGATGAGCTCCCCGGCGTTCTTGGTGGCGTTGTCCATGGCCATCATCCGGGCGGCCTGCTCGGCGGCCTGGGACTCGTGGAAGGCGTGGTGGATCTGGCTCTCCACGTAGAGCGGCAGGATGAAGGCCGCGAGCCGCGCGGATTCGGGCTCCCAGTCGGGGAGCCACGTCGCCGAGGCCTCCGGCCCGGGATCGAGCTCGATCGGCAGGATCTTGTGGGTCATGATCCGCGGCGCCAGGATGGACTTGAACTCGTTGGTGACGATATAGAGGGCGTCGGTTTTCTGGAAGGCGTAGTCGCGCATGAGGTCTTCGGCCAGGCCGCGGAGCTCGTCGCGCGTCAGACGGTCGGTCCGGTCGGCGAAGGCCCGGTCCACCGGATAGGGGCCCTTCCGGAGGTGGGCGACCGCCTTTTTGCCGACGAGGACGAGCCGGATCGCGGCCGTCGCGGACTTCTTGGCCAGGAAGGCGTCGGCCGCGGCCAAGAGGTTCGAGTTGTAGGCCCCGGCCAGGCCCTTGTCCGCGGTCAGGACGATGACCGCGATCTTCTTCTCCGTCCGGCGGAGGAGGAGCGGGTGCGCCCCCGCGGCGGCCCAGTAGGCCAGGCGGCTCATAAGCTCCGGGAAGAGGTGCCAGAAGGGCCGGGCCTCCTGGACGGTCCGCTGGGCCTTGCGGAACTTGGCCGTCGAGACGGTCTTCATCGCCTGCGTGATCTGCTGGCTGTTGCGGACGCTCTGGATCCGCCGGCGCAGGTCGATGAGGGTCGGCATGCTACTTCAGGCCCTCCTTGAAGGTCTCGTTGAAGGCCCGGAGGGCCGCGCTGATCTCGCCGTCGAGGGCCGTGTCGATGTGCTTCTTCTCGCGGATCTTGGTCAGGATATCGGCGTGGCTCCGGTCGAAATGCTCGTAGAGCTTCTTCTCGTAGCTCCGGATCTCGGCGACCGGGATCGTGTCGATGTAGCCGCGGTTGCCGGCGTAGATGATGAGGACCTGCTTCTCGACCGGCAGCGGCGAGTACTGGCCCTGCTTGAGGATCTCGGTCAGGCGCTCGCCGCGGTCG
>JAPKZE010000169.1 GCA_026393955.1 Candidatus Aminicenantota bacterium | reverse complement strand
TCGTCGCCCACCACCTCGGGGCCCGTCTCCAGAAGGTGCCCTATTATCTCGTGGACATGGGCGTCGCCGGCGAGCACTTGGTGCTTCAAGCCGAGGAGCTCGGCCTGGCGACCTGCTGGATGGGCTGGATCCATTACCGCCGGGTCCGCAAGGTCCTGGGCGTCCCCAGGAAGTTCAAGATCGTGGCCATGATGCCCCTGGGCTACGCAGAAAAGAGGCCGACGAAGGAGCCGCCGCGACGGACCTTCGAGGAGATCGCTTTCTTCAACCGGGTGCCGGGCGAGTGAGCGGACACCGGATGTTCGTCTTCCTCCTCATCGCCCTGACCGTCTACGGCCTGGCCAATTTCTATATCGGCCGGCGCGGCGCCCAGGCCCTGGCCTCGATGCCCCGCGCCCGCGTGATCTTCCTTGTCCTCTTCATCGGTCTCGCCCTGGCCTTTCCCCTGGGCCGCAGTCTCATGATCGTCGCCAGGGGCCGGCTGACCTCGGTCTTGGTCGAGGCGGGGACCTTTCATCTGGCCGTGATGCTCTACGGTCTTATGGCCGTCCTGGGCATCGATCTCGGCCGCTTGGCCAACGCGTTCGTCCCGTTCCTGCCGAGGACGTGGTTCGAGGAAGGCGCGAAGTCCGGGCCGGTCGTCTTCACGGTGGCGGCTTCGGCGGTCGCCCTCACGCTCGCCTACGGCGCCTGGAACGCCACCCGCCTCCGGACCGTCGATCTCGAGATCTACCTGCCGAGAGGTGTGGGGACCGTCGAACATCTGACCTTTGTCGCGGCCTCCGATCTCCATCTGGGCGCCCTCGTCGGCCCGAGGCGCCTGGAGAAGGTGGTCCGGCGGATGAACGAGCTGGCCCCCGACGCCGTCGTGTTCGTCGGGGACATCGTCGACGAGTCCGTGACTGAGGAGATCGAGGCCCAGCTGGGCGGGATCATGCGCCGGCTCCAGGCCCCCCTGGGCATTTACGCCGCGCTCGGCAACCACGAGTCGTACAGCGGCCTCGCGAGGAACATCGCTTGTCTCCGCGCCTGCGGCGTCACGGTCCTCCAGGACGAAGCCGCGGAGGTGGCCGGCGCGGTCCGGCTGGTCGGGCGGCGGGACCCGAGCTCGCTGGCGGTCCAGGAGGTGCGGCTGTCCATCCCGGGCATCCTGGCCGGAAGCGGCCTCGGTGCGGACCTGCCCGTCATCGTCCTCGATCATCAGCCTGTCCGCTTCGAAGAGGTTGTGGAGGCCGGTGCAGGCCTCCAGATCTCCGGGCACACCCATGACGGGCAGATCTTCCCGATCGGCCTCATCAACGGCCTGATCTACGAGCTCAACTGGGGGCATCTGAGGAAAGGCGGGACGCAGTTCTATGTCACGAGCGGCGCCGGAACCTGGGGGCCGCCCGTGCGTATCGGCAGCCGGGCCGAGATCGTCCGCTTCAGGATCACCTTCGACCGGACCGGCGGGGAGCACTCGCTTCCCAAAAAAAAGGGGAGAACGGCCTCGGCCGCTCTCCCCGGATGACGGCGGGAGAGAGTTACTTCTTGACCGGAGGGGTGGCGGGAGCGGTCACCTTGGACGCGTCGTAGCGCTTGACCACCTCGTCGGTGATATCGATCGTCGGGCTGGCCGTGACGACGCCGCTCGTGGCCGTATCGAGGACCAGCTCAAGGCCCTTTTCCTTGGCCAGGGCTTCGATGATCGAGACCATCTCGACCCGGATCTTCTGGATGAGGTTGGCCGAGAGCTGTTGGGCATCCCGGGTCGCGTCCTCTTCGTAGCGCTTCCGATCGGTCGTCTTCTTGTCGATGTCGGCCTGGAGGGCGATGAGGGCTTCGTTGGTCATGGTCAGCCGGCCGGTATTCATCCGGTTCTCGAGAAGACGGATGGAATCGTCCATCTTCTGGATGTCGGCTTTGATCTTCGTGTCCTTGTCCTGGAGCTGGGTCAGCGCCCTTTTGCCTTCCAAGGAGGTCTCAAAGGCCTTCTGGGAGTTGACGATGGCGATCTTGGTCACCTGCTGGGCGTACGACGCGCCGGCGACGACCAGGATGAAAAGGATGACGAGAGGTGCGGTCTTTCGGATTCTGTCCATATCAGGCCTCCTAGGGTCCTATCCTACAAAACTCATTCCGCGCGGGAATGGATGCGCTATCTTACCATGATTAGCCGATTTTATTAAGCGTTTCCTCGATGAGGCCGAGGGCCCTGAGGAGGTAGCCCTTCTCGGGCCCGTAGCCGAAGCGCAGGTAGCCGTCGGTCTCGAAATGGTCGCCGGGAACGACGAGGACGCTTTTTTCCCTGATCAGGCGCTCGACGAATTCGGTCGAGTTGGCCTTGAATCCGTATCGGGCGAAGCAGATGGCGCCGGCCTGCGGCGGGCGGAACGTGAAGAGCCCGTCGTGGTCTTGGAGCCACTTCTCCAGGACCGGGAAATTGGCATTGAGGATGCCCCGCGTCCGGGCCAGGATGCGCTCGCGGGTGCCGGGGGCCAGGGCCAGGGTCGCCAGCCGGTCGCTCAGGGCGGAGGGCGAGATCGTCGTGTAGTCGTGATAGGGCCAGGTCCGCTTGACGACGGCCTCGGGGCCGATGATCCAGCCGACGCGGAGGCCGGGCAGGCCGTAGGCCTTGGACAGCCCGTTGACGACGAGCGTCTTCTCCCATGTTCCCCAGAAGCTCGGGGTCGTAACGCCGGAGAGCTCGGCGCCCTGATAGACCTCGTCGGCCAGGATCCAGGCGCCCACGCCCGCCGCCAGGTCGACGATCCCCTTCATGACCTCCGGCGTGAGGACGGAGCCGGTCGGATTGTTGGGATTGGTCAGGACGATGAGCTTGGTCCGGGGGGTGACCAGACGGCGCATCTCGTCGAGGTCAGGCTGCCAGCCCAGGCTCTCGCGGAGCCGGAAGGGCTTGACCCGGGCCCCGAAGGCCCCCAAGAGGCCCCCCATTTGCATGTAGTTCGGGAGCTCGAAGAGGACCTCGTCGCCAGGCTCGATGAGGCTCCAGATGAGCAGGAAATTGGCTTCGGACGACCCGGCCGTGGCCAGGATCTGGTCCGAGGAGATGCCGGGGTAGAGTCGGGCGATGTTCTCGCGGAGCCCCAAAGTTCCGTTGGTCTGGGTGTAGCCGAGCTCGACCTCGGTCAGAGCCTCGATCTCGGCCGGCGTCAGGAGCTGCTTGAGGTTCAGGGGATGGACGCCGCTCTCGGACAGGTTGTAGTCGACGACGTTCTCCCAGGTGGACTGCATGCGCTCCATCTTGAAAATATCGATATGCATGGGGACCTCTCTCGATGGGATGATCAGATCTCGACTTTGAAAACGCCCTTGAGGGCGAAGCCGAAGACGACGGACAGGACAAAATAGGCGACGAGCCAGTTGATCTGGAGACCGAAGGCGGCCAGGCTCCCGGCCGGGTAAAGGACCTCGACCGACCGGACCGGCAGGCCGGACGGAAGCGGCGGCTCGCCCGGATAAAGGATCCTCTTCCAGAACGAGCCCCGCGAGGCCTGCGCCGAGACCTTCCCGAGGGACCGGCCGCCGACGACCACGGACTTCTCGATCGTCGCGCCGCCGGCTCGCAAGACCAGCCGGCCCGCGCCCGGCGTCAGGGCCTTGATCCGCCAGACCACCTCGTGCTCGTCGGGAATGCGCACGGCCGGAGCGGAGATCTCGAGGCCGGGCGGCACTTCGAGGACCAGGCCGAGCGAGACGGGATCGGCCGAAGGCTCGAGCGAGGCCTTGACCAGCGTCTCCTGGCCCGGCCGGAGCGGGGACCGGTCGTACCAGAGGCCGAGCTGGGCCAGGATCAGGACGAGGGGCACGATCATGACCGCCAGCGGCTTGAGGTTCGCGCCCATGTAGGCGAGGTTGGCCTTCAGGATGGCCGCTTGCGCGCCGAGGGTGACGCGCATGCTGTCCTTGTACAGGCGCATCTCGAGCAGGTGGGCCTTGATGAGGTCCTTGGCCCGGCGGATGGCCGCCTGGT
>JAPKZE010000019.1 GCA_026393955.1 Candidatus Aminicenantota bacterium | reverse complement strand
AAGCTCAAGATCACCGACGTCGAGATCTTCCTCTTCGACATCCCGCTCACTTCGCCCTTCCGCATCGCCATCGGCGAGATGACCGCGGCCAACGATCTCCTCGTCCGCGTTCACACGGACCAGGGCGTCACCGGCCTCGGCGAGGCCTGCCCGTTCCCGCCCATCACCGGCGAGACGCAAGCCACCAACGCCGCCGCCGCCAAGGCCATCCGCGACATGATCATCGGCAAGGACCCGCTGGCGATCGACGACCTCGTCCGGCTCATCGGGCCCATCGTCCACTCCAATCCGAGCGCGGTGGCCGCGTTCGACATGGCCTTCTTCGACATCCTCGGCAAGGTCGCCGGCCTGCCGCTCTTCCGCCTCCTCGGCGGGACGAAGAGCGTCTTCGAGACCGACATCACGACCAGCCTCGACACGCTGGAGAAGATGACGTCCGAAGCGAAAGGCTATGCCGACAAGGGCTACAAGACGCTCAAGGTCAAGGTCGGGCTCGACCCCGACGAGGACTACGCCCGCATCGCGGCCATCCGCGCCGCCGTCGGTCCCCAGGTGGCCATCCGCATCGACGCCAACCAGGGCTGGACCGTGCCCCAGGCGATCTACGGCCTGCGCAAGATGGCGCCGCTCAATATCCAGTTCTGCGAGCAGCCCGTTCTCGCCTCCGACACGGCCGGCCTGAGCGCCGTCCGGGCCCAGAGCCCGATCTCGATCATGGCCGACGAGGCCCTCTTCGGCCCGGCCGACGCGGTCAAGCTCATCCGGGCCGGGGCCTGCGACAGCTTCAACATCAAGGTCATGAAGGCCGGCGGCCTGCTCAATTCCATCCGCATCGCCCACATCGCCGACGCGGCCAACATGCGCTGCATGGTCGGCTGCATGCTGGAGACACGGCTGGCCCTGACGGCGGCCGCCCACGTCGTCGCCTCGCAGGCCAACATCGTCTACGCCGACCTCGACGGTAATTCCGAGCACGTCGAGGACCCGATCGTCGACGGCATGACGGTCAAGTCTGGGACGCTGACTCTGCCGGAGAAGCCGGGGCTCGGCTGCGACGTCGACCCGGCCTTCGTCAAGAAGCTGCGGAAGGTCTGATCAGCCCTCGACGCCGAAGGCGGGCTTCTTCGTCTTCCACTTGCCGCGGGTGAAGTCCGGGCATTCGATTGGCGCGGCGCCCGCGGCGATCGATTTCTCCGAGAGCGGGATGATCGAGCTCATCAGCACCGAATCGTAGACGTCGATGGGTGTCTGCGTCTTCTTGCGCACGGCCTCGACGAACAGGGCCAGTTCGAGGTAGTCGGTCCCGCCGTGGCCGCCGGCCTCGGCCTCGGTTTTCATCTTCCGCCACCAGAGGTGGTCGAACTTCTCCATGTAGGGCGGGAACGGCTCCCACTCGTGATAGGCGGGGCTTTTATCGACGAGATAAAGGGCGTTCCGCTGTTCATTGTAGATGCCCCGCGTGCCCTGGAGCTCCCATTGGTTGTCGTAGGGGCGGGGGAGCTGCATGTCGTACTTGACGAAGACCGTGTTGCCCTTCTTGGTCCTGATCAGAGTCGTGACCACGTCGCCCTGGGCGAATTTGGCCGTGGCATAGGGATGTTTCGGGCCGAACTTGCGGCCGAAGTAATCGTTGATGCCGAGCGGGCGGTTGGCCATGGTCACGGCCGTGTCGAAGTAATCGCCGCAGCCGAGGTCGAGCCAGGACCAGACCGGTCCGACCGCGTGGGTCGGG
>JAPKZE010000140.1 GCA_026393955.1 Candidatus Aminicenantota bacterium | reverse complement strand
AGGGCATGCATCATGGGGTGGAAACCGGCCTCGGACCAATCATAGAACTTGCCCTCGTACCAGTATTTCTTGGCGTTGGGGAAATGGGTGTTCAGAAACATGGCTCACTCCTTCAGGGAAGTGGGGCGGTGCGGCCCGGGGGAGGATTTGGGTAATAGAGAGCCGCTCGTTCCGCTGGCGGCCGATCTTCGCTTATAGAAGGCACAACCTCATAATATGACGATCGGATGTCCGGTTCAGGCCTTCCGAAGAGGCATGCTATCACAGCGCCGAAGCCAAGTAAAGCTATCGCCGGACGCCGGCGAAGTACGTCTTTCCGCCGTGGTCGCGCCGGCGGATGCGGCCGCGGGCGAGGAGCCTCGACAGGGCCTTGAGGACCTCGTCCCGGTGGCGGCCGAGGGCGGCGGCGATGTCCGCGGCGGTCTGAGGCCGGCGGCCGACCGTGACCAGGATGGCCCGGTCGAGGTCGCCGGAGGCCGGAGCTTGCTTCCGTTTGGCGAACGAAGCGACGACTTCGGCCTTCGGCCCCAGGCGGGCCCGGATCCTGGCCAGCCCGGCCGCGCTGAGAGCGCCGGCCCGGCGATCGGCGGGCGGCCGGACGACCGTGTTCAGCTCGATCCGGTCCGGGCGGATGCGGACGAGGGCCTTTTTAACGGCCTCGATGGCCGCCGGGGAATCGTTGACGCCCTTGACCAGCATGATCTCCAGCCGGATCTCGCCCGCGAACTCGTCGCGGAAGCGGACCAGGCCGTCGATGACCTTCCGGTTGTCGAGGGAGGCGTGAGGCCGGTTGACCCGGCGGAAGAGGGCTGCCGGGACGGCGTCGAGAGAGGGCCCGACGACGTCGGCCGCCGCGAGGTCGCGCCGCACGTCCCTGCGGCCGAGGAGGGTGCCGTTGGTCAGCACCGCGACGGGGATCCCGGTCATCTTCTTGATGGACCGGATGAGGAAGCCGAGGTCCCGGCTGAGGGTCGGTTCGCCCGAGCCCGAGAAGGTGATGACGTCGATCCTCTGGCCGGAGTCGATCGCCTCCTTGATCTGGGCCAGGATGGCTTCGGGCGGGCACCAGCTCCGCCGGCGGACGGTCGACCGGCCGGTCGAGCCGAGCTGGCAGTAGACGCAGTCGAGCGTGCAGGTCTTGAAGGGGATGATATCGACGCCCAGGGAGAAGCCGAGGCGCCGCGAGGCGACCGGGCCGTAGACGAAACGGGGGGCGGTCATCAGGCCTCGTCCTTGTAGATCTCGACGAACCGGCGCAGGGACCGGTCCCAGGTCCGCTCCACGTCGTCCGGGAACAGGCAGGCCGGCAGCTCACGGTTCCGCCAGTGGAAGGCCAGGCAGTCGCAGCAGACGCCCTTCCGGCTGCAGGGCTCATAACTGCAGTTGCACCGGGCCTTGTTCTTGGCCGTCTTGCATTCGCTCATGCGCGCTCTCTTATATTAAGGATATATTCCTTATTATAAGGGTTCTCGGCATCCCTGGGAATGTCTTTGAAATCAAGCTACGGATGTTAGACCCTCCCGGCTCGCCGGATTGTCGGGCAGAGGCGGTAACAGGCGGCGAGGAGGGCTGTCGAATCCCGATATTGGAAAAGTTTAGCCGGGCCGCGTGGCGGACGAGGGCAGTTTCCCTGGAAACCGACAAAACGTGTTTGAGCGAGGCTTAGCGCAAGCCGAGCGAGTTGTTTTGGCGCCGAGTCCGGCGCACGGCCCGGCGTCTTCAAACTTTTCCCATGAGGGAGAGACAGCTCTCCGAGACGCCCTGAGCCTCCTCCCGGGAATTCGGCGTTGCCGAGGCCTGGAAATTCGTGTATCATAGGCGCCTTCAAGAGGTTAGTGAGGACCAACATGCCCGGATACACGGACCGCGAAGCCAAGGCCGGCCTGGACGCCAAGCTGCCGAAGCTCGAGACCTTCGCCAACCAGTTCCCGGACTACGAGATCGCCGTCGAGTTCCCCGAGTTCACCTCCGTGTGCCCCAAGACGGGCCTGCCCGATTTCGGGCGGATCACCCTGAGCTACGTCCCCGTCGGGAGCGTCCTCGAGCTCAAGTCCCTCAAGGAATACTTCCTGGCCTACAGGAACCTGGGCATCTTCTACGAGAACGTCGTCAACCGCATCCTCGAAGACGTCGTCCGTGCCTGCCGCCCGGCGAGCGCCGTCGTCCGGGGCGAGTTCAATCCCCGCGGCGGTCTCAGCTCGGTCGTCGAAGCCCGCTACCCGCGGCCGCGGAGGCGGCGCGCCTAAGCGCGGACCTGCGCCCGGCGGGACGGTCGATCCATTCCTGAAAGCCAGCCCCGAAGGACCCCCATGGCCAGAGCGCTGAACGGCCCGCGGATGGGCCGGACCGACGTCCTGATCGTCCTGGTCATCGTTCTCTGGGCGATCAACCTCTCGGTCATCAAGATCGGCCTGCGCGCCCTCTCGCCCCACGCCTTCAACGCCATCCGTCTCTCTCTGGCCTCGCTCGCCTACGCCGCCGTGCTCTTGGCCCGGCGGGGGAGCGCGGGCTTTGCCAAGAAGGGCGACGGATGGAAGGCCGCGGCCCTGGGCCTGCTGGGGATCACGCTCTACCAGGTCTTCTTCATCAAGGCCGTCAACATGATGCCGGCCTCGACGGTGTCGATCTTCATGGGCACGAGCACCATCTTCATCGCCCTGCTGGCTACGGCCTTCGCCGAGGAGCGGATCCCGCCCGCGGGCTGGGTCGGCATCGGCATTTCCTTCGGCGGCTTTCTTCTCGTCGTCGCCGGCGAGAACGGCGGCCTGGTCTTCACTTGGGCCGCCTGGCGCGGGGCCATCCTGCTTCTGCTGGCGAACGTGTGCTGGGCCGCGTACACCGTCCTTGCGAGGCCGGTCCTCGACCGGAATTCGCCGTTCCGGATGGCGGCCGTGGGCACGATCTTCGGGACGGCGGTCTACTTGCCGTTCGCGGCCGGCGATCTGGCCAAGGTCGACTGGGGACGCATCCCCTGGCAGGGCTGGGGGGCTATCCTCTACGCCGGCCTCGTGGCCATCTTCCTCTGCTTCATCATCTGGTACGCTTCGGTCAAGGCGGTCGGCAGCGCCAAGACGGGCGTCTATAGCAACCTGACGCCTATCCTGGCCATCTTCTTCGCCGGTCTCGTCCTCGGCGAGCGGCTATCCGCGATCCAGGCCGTCGGCGCCGCGGTCACGCTGGCCGGCGTCTACCTCACGAGGTCCGGCTACCGGTTCTTCGACCGGAAGCGCGGGCTCCCGGCCGCGGCGGACGAGACCCGCCGGGCCGGCTAGCGCAGCCCGTAGACCTTGTGGAGCTGGACCGAAAGACGGATCCCGCCGAGCCCCGACCGACGGGCCCCCTCGAGGAGCTTCATCGCCTTCCTGCGGCTCCACTCCGCGTTCGATTGCGGCTGGAGGAGGATGGGCGTAGCGGCCGGGAAGGCGGCCCGGACCTGCCTGAGGGCATCGAGGGTGAGGGCGCGGCAGACCACGAGCTTGACCTCCCGGGCCTGCCTGAGGAACCCGGGGTGGACGTCGTAGTCGGGCGGCTTGGGCGAGACGGTTTGCCAGTCGGCGCGGCGGTCCGGGGGAAAGGTCCCGTTCGTCTCGATCTGGACCAGGAAGCCCTCCTCGTGGAGCCGGTCGACGAGCGGCCGGACGTCCTGGGCCAGAGGCTCGCCGCCGGTCAGGCAGACCCAGGCCGCCGGAAGTCCGGCCTGGAGCCGCAGGACCTCGGCGACGATCGCGTCGACGGACGTCTCCCGGCCGCCCCGCCAAGCTTGCTTCGTGTCGCAGAAGCCGCAGCGGCGGTTGCACCCGGCCAGGCGGACGAAGGCCGTCGGCTCGCCCTGGCGCAGCCCCTCGCCCTGGACCGAGGCGAAGATCTCAATCGTCTTCAGCGTAGGTGGCCGACGCATCTTCCGACTCCCAGACCGTCACGGATTCGACGGGATACTTCTTCTTGAGCTCGCCGAAGAGGTGGCGGGCGATGTTCTCGGCCGAGGGATTGAAGGGAAAGACCTCGTTGAGCAGGGCGTGGTCGGGCAGGGCCTCGGCCAGGACCTTCTTGATCTCCGTGAAATCGAAGCCGATGCCCGTCGGGTCGAGGTCCCGGACGGCGATGGCGACCTCGACCCGGAAGGTGTGGCCGTGGATCTTCTCGCACTTGCCCTTGTATTCCTTGAGATAGTGGGCGGCCGAGAACGTGTCCCGGACCTTGAGTGTCCAGCTCATCGGGGTCCTCTCTTTCGCAGACGGACGAGAAGGGGGTCTTCGCAGCCGACGGCCTTCCAAGCCCGGGCCCGGAAGCGGCAGGATGTGCACCTCCCGCAGGGGCGCTCGTCGCCGGCGTAGCAGGAGACCGCATGGGCATAATCGGCGCCGAGGCGCAGGCCGAGCCGGATGATGTCCGGCTTGTCGAGACCGAGGAGCGGCGCGACGATCCGGGGGGCCGGACCGCCGAACGCGGCCTTCGTGCCTGCCCGGACGGCCTTTTCCATGGCCCGGACGAAGCCCTTCGTTGTGTCGGGGTAATCGGGCGAGTCGGCGACGTGGAAGCCGCAGACGAGGTCCCGGA
>JAPKZE010000195.1 GCA_026393955.1 Candidatus Aminicenantota bacterium | reverse complement strand
TTCAAGGCCTCGATCTCGAGCCGGGCGGCCGGTGTGATCAGAACGTCCACGCCTGCGATTATATCACTCCCGGCCCCGACGGGATATCCTGTCACCGTAACGCGCTGATCGCCCTAAAACAATTCCGCTTTGAGGATGATGCTGACGAAGAGCCACAGGCCCAGCATGAAGATCAGGCTGGACATTACGAGCGGGAACTTCTTGAGCTTTGTCCCGAACTGCTTGTGCAGACTTTTGGCCACCTGCCAGAAATCGAGGCTGCCCATGAGGGCCGAGAGCGTGCCCAGGCCGATCAGGAAGAGACCGAGATACTTGGCCCCCTGGGGGCGCGGGGTGAGCATGATGCCTTCCTTCAGCATCGCCTGGAGGACTTTATAGATGGTGAAGCCGAAGCCGATCATGGACAGGCCCGTGCGAACCCAGGCCATCGAGGTCCGCTCGGCCGCCCACAGGGTCCGGTCGGCGGCGAGATCCGTCCGCTTCTGGGCCAGGACATCTCCCAGCTTGGGTTCCGGTTGGCTCATGATCGTCTCCTCCTGTTCGTGATCGGCCATTTCAGCCAGGCCCCCATCTTCGCCCTTCACCGCCGCACGTGTCAATGGGACTTTCGGGCAGGTCGTTTGACTCGGGTCGAGCTTTGGCATTAAGATGGCCCCAGGGAGAGGGTATGAAATACGAGCTGGTCGTCGTCGGGGCCCTCGAGACCAACTGCTACCTCGTCTACTGCGAAGAGACCCGCGCCTGCGCCGTCATCGACCCCGGCGCCGACCACGAGAAGATCGTGGCAACCATCGCCGATCTGGAGCTCAAGCCTACGGTCGTCCTCAACACCCACGGCCACGTCGACCACATCGGCGCCAACAGCGACATCATCCAGAAGTACGCCGTCCCCCTGGCCATGCACGCCGCCGACACTGATATGCTCCAGGTCTCCGAATACATCGAGCTCAGCCTCCTGCTCGGGGCCCGGAACTCCCCGCCGCCGGACCGTCTCCTGGCCGACGGCGACGAGATCGCCATCGGCCGGACGTCGCTCCGGGTCATCCACATGCCCGGCCACACGCCCGGCAGCATCGGCTTCGTCCACGGCGGCATCCTCTTCTCGGGAGATACCCTCTTCTCGGGCGGGGTCGGCCGGACGGACCTGCCCGGCGGCTCCTGGAAGGACCTGGAGCGGTCGATCCGGGAGCGCATCCTGACGCTCCCCGAGGAAACGCTCGTCCTGCCGGGCCACGGACCATGGACCACGGTCGGGCAGGAGCGCGACGCCAATCCCTTCCTGACATGAAGCCCCCCGCCTCCTCGCCCGAGGCCTCCCTGCGCTTATTCCTCGAGTACCTGACCGTCGAGAAGGGCCTGGCCGGCAACACCGTCCAATCCTATGCCCGGGACGTCCGCAAGCTCGTGGATCATCTCAAGGCCCGCAAGGTCGCCCTTCCCCGGGTCACGGAAGAGACTGTCGTCGGGTTCATCCACGGCGTGAGCCAGGCCGGGCTTTCGGCCAGGTCTCTGGCCCGCCTGATCTCCGCGCTCCGGTCCTTCTTCCGCTTCCTCGTCCTCAGCGGCTTCGTCAAGACGGACGCCACGGCCCAGCTGACGACGCCGTCGACCTGGCTGGCCCTGCCCAAGTTCCTGACGGTCGCCGAGGCCGAGGCCCTCCTCCAGGCCCCCGACGAGAAAAAGCCCCAGGGCGTGAGGGACCGGGCCATGCTCGAGGTGCTCTACGGATCGGGTCTCCGGGTTTCCGAGCTGGCCGCCCTCAAGCTCGCCGAGATCAACCTCGAGGACGGCTTTCTCGTCTGCCGCGGCAAAGGCGGCAAGGAGCGGATCGTGCCGCTCGGCCGTTCGTCCGGCCGCGCGGTCCGGCGCTATCTGGCCGAGGTCCGGCCGCGGTTGGATCCCGGCGGGCGCGAGGAGTTGTTCCTGTCGCGCCGCGGCCGGCCGTTCACCCGGCAGGGGGTCTGGAAGCTTCTGCGGCAGCACGCCGGCACGGCCGGGCTGGCCGCCAGGATCAGCCCCCATGTCCTCCGGCATTCCTTCGCGACGCACCTGCTCGAGCGGGGCGCGGACCTGCGCTCGGTCCAGCTCATGCTCGGGCACAGCCAGATCACGACGACCCAGATCTACACCCACGTCACCCGGGAGCGTCTCCGCCGCGTCTACGACAAGTTCCACCCGCGGGCTTGAGGGCCGCCGCCGGCGGTCAATGGCGTGTCAGGGCCACGGTCGCCTTGACCGTATGGCCCTGTTCGACGAAGAAGGCCCGGCCTTTGCGGAGGATCTGTTCCTCGCTTCGCCACTCCCACGCGAAGCGCCGCTCGGGCGACCTCTCCACGAGATCGCTCTCCGGAACGACGACGCGGTTCGAGCCGCGGCAAACGAAGTCCCTGTAGGCGCGGCCGCACGACCGGGGCAGCTCGAGCGGGACGGTCAGCGACGACGGGCGCAACGGTACGGCGATCTCGCCGAGCTCGAACGCGAACTCGACCTCATGCCCGTCCTTGAGGACGTAGATAAGGTGCAGCGCCGGACTGGGCGAGTCCGGCGCCTCCAGGACGGTCTCGCGGCCGGCCGGGCCGGACCCTTCACGCAGCCGCCATTCCAGGAGCTCCGTCTTGATCTGAACGAGCAGGAAATCCTCGGCGTCGGGCTCCAGCCGGCCCTCCCAGCGGGCCTCGAACGCATAGAACCCGGTCACGGACGGCCCGTCGCCCCGGAGGACGTATTTCCCCTCGGCCGCGACGGTCAGGCGGACCTCCCACC
>JAPKZE010000459.1 GCA_026393955.1 Candidatus Aminicenantota bacterium | reverse complement strand
ACGCCGGCGTTGCCGTGGAACTTGTTGCTCCCCGACTTCGTCAGGACGTCAATCGCGGCGCCCGAGAAGGAGCCGTACTCGGCCTTGGAGCCCAGGGCCACGACGCGGACTTCCTCGACGGCGTTGTAATTGACCTTGACGAGGGAGCCGAAGGACGAGCCGCGGGGGTTGGTCGTGTTGACGCCGTTGACCAGGAAGACGTTCTCGTTGGACGAGCCGCTGTAGGCCGTCGGGCTGGGCAGCCAGCCGGCGTTGCTGCCGTGGTCGAACATGCCGGGCGTCGTCAGCGAAAGGTCGTAGAACGCGTCGCGGCTCGTCGGCAGCCGGCTGATCATCTGGTTCTCGAGCTTGGAATCGATGGCCGAGCTCTTGGTGTCGATGATCGGACTGGCCGCGAGGACCGTGATCTGCTCCTCGATGGCGCCGGGCTCCATCTTCAGGTCGACCTGGAGGGAGCCGCCGGCCGAGATGCCGACCTTCTCCTGAACGGTGGTCTTGAAGCCCGGCAGCGTCGCCGTGATTTTGTAGACGCCGACCGGGAGATTCAGGAAGACGTAGGTGCCCCTGGCGGAGGTGACCGTCGCGCGCTTCCCGGAGACCAGGGCCGGGCTGGTGACCTCGATGGCTACGCCCGGCAGGGGGTCCCCAGACGCCTCGGTGATCGTGCCCGTGAGCTTGCCGTCCAGGATGGACTGGGCGCGAACGGCGTTCACGTTGAAGAAAGCGAGGCCGACCGCAAGGGACAGCGTGACCAACAGGATTCTTTTCGCCATTTGCTTTCTTTCTCCTGTCTCTTTGTCCATTCCCATTCCCTGCCCCCGACGGGAAACGCCCGGCGGGAACGGCCCTAGCCTTGAGTGAATGATAGCACTACCCCTTTTCACCTCCCGACTGTTATAGGATATAAAGCTGATTGAGGAACGAAGTGAACGGGCCGTTCGTCATGATAGAGAGTTTTTTCCCTCTGGCTCTGTCCGTATCCGAATTCTAGTCATCCTCCGGGGCGGCTGTCAATGCTTATTTCTTTATCTGGGCCTTCAGGGTGGCGATGAGGTCCTCGAGGAACTTGATCCGGTCCGCGTCGACCGTCCCCGCTTTGGCCTTCTCCAGGTATTCGACGGCCTTGGGGAAGTCCGTCTTGTTGATGTAACACCGGCCGGCCATCTCGAGATAGGCCGGGTCGTCCGGCCGCAGGGTCAGGGCCTGTTCGAAGCGGGGCAGCGCCTCGTCGATCCGGCCGAGCCCGAACAGGATGAGTCCCGCATTGTAGGCGACGTCGGGATTGGACGGATCGATGGCCAGGGCCTCCTGGTAGGCGGCCAGGGCCTTCTCCGGCTCCTTCTGGCGCTCGTAACAGACGCCCATCTGATAGTAGGCCGCGGCGAATTTCGGGCTGACCTCGGTGACCTTGAGGAAGGCGGCCGAAGCCTCCGGGATCATGCCCTTGCGCAGATAGGCCATGCCGGAAAGGTAAAGGGCGTTGGCGTCCTGGGGGTTCTAATCGAGAACGGTCTTCAAGGCGGCCAGCGCGCCGTCGTAGTCACCCTGCCGGATCTTCTCCGAACCGGTCTTGACCCCGGCCTCGGCCTCCTTGAGGCGTTCGACTTGCTGGACAAGCTCCTCCGTGGCCAGGATCACCGGCGGGGTCTCGACCTTCTCCATCTCGGCCTGGGGGGTGAGCAGCTTCCACTCGTCCTCCTTGACCGCGAAGCCGGCCTTGCGGAAGACGACCTTGTAGTCGCCGCGGGGCAGCCCGACGAACTTGTACTCCCCGTTCTTCTTGGTCTTCATGGAGTA
>JAPKZE010000248.1 GCA_026393955.1 Candidatus Aminicenantota bacterium | reverse complement strand
GTTGGGCGCTCGAGATCGAGTACGGGAACGAGGGTTACCGCGCCAGCGAGTGCCGCCTGCGGTTCAAACGCCTTTCCTGACGCCCCGACTTAGATCATGCTCATTCCGGCCGTAGGGCGGCCGGCGGCGGGCAGACCGCCTCGACGTCCTCGCCTCGCGTCGGATGGGGGAAGCGGATCTTCCAGGAGTGCAGGAGATAGCCGGTGGCACCGGGGGTGGTGGTCCACTCGTCGTCGACGCCGTCGGTGCGGGGAAGACCGCCGGATCGATAGAGCGGATCGCCGGCGAGCGGATATCCGGCATAGGCGAGATGGATCCGGATCTGGTGGGGGCGCCCGGTGGGGATGGTCACTTCGAGGAGCGAGGTGTTCTTATCGGGGAACCGACGCATGACCCGGACGTGGCTTATCGACGGCCGGCCGCCGGGACGATACGCGTTGAGCGTCGCCGGGAGCGTGTGCGGCACGGGGCCGATAGGAGCATCGACCGTGAAGGCATCCGGCATTGACGTCCCCGAAGCCAGGGCCAGATAGACCTTGAGGAGGCGCCGCTCGAACATGGCCGTCGCCAGCGAGCGCGCGGCCCGACGGTTGCGGGTGAACAGGATCGCTCCGGACGTGCCCCGGCCGAGGCGATGGAGGGGCGAGCAAGAAGCGCCATAGCGCTCGCGGACCTTATAGAGCAGGGTGTTTTGCAGAAAGAACCCGCCGGGCAGGACCGGAAGTCCGGACGGCTTGGCCAGGGCAAGGACGTCCTCGTCCTCATAGAGCGTGCTGAAATCCGTCGGAGCGTCGGGCTCCTCCCAGGGCGGGCGATGATAGACGAGCAGGTCGCCGCCCTTCAAGGGATCGCCGGGCGAGGCTTGGCGACCGTTGAGCGTGACTTCGCCGCGCCCGATCTTCTCCCGCCATTCGGATTCGGACGAATGCCGATAGCTCCGGGCATAGAAGGAGAGAACAGTCAGGCCTTCGTCGGACCGGGCGACGCGGTCGGGATAATCGTAGCCGCTATTCTTCATATGATCAAGAAAGAGGGACAGGCCCCTCCGGGGACAGTCCCTTCAGGCTTTGGAGGCGTATTCGCCGGACCGGGTGTCGATGCGGATGATCTCCCCCGTCGCCATATACTCAGGGACCTGGACGATGAGGCCCGTCGACAGCGTGGCCGACTTCGTCCGCGACGTCACCGATCCGCCCTTGACGGATGGCACGGTCTCGACGATCTCGAGGTTGATGAAGGTCGGGATCTCGAGGCCGAGGACGCGGCCCTCGGACGATATGGCGATGACCCCTTCGACGCCCTCGGAGAGATAAGGCCACTCGTCCTCGATCTCCTCCTTGGCCAGGGTGAACTGGCTGTAATCCTGGAGGTCCATGAAGGTGATGCTCGCCGCGTCGCCGAAGAGCCACTGAACCGGCCGCCGCTCGAAATCGGCCTCTTCGAGAACGTCGCCGCCGTGGAGCGACTGGTCGATCTTCCGCTTGGTCTTCAGGTTGCGGAAGCGGATCTTATAGAGGGTCACGGCGCCGCGGGCCGACGGCGACTGGACCTTGACGGTCTCGACCATGTGCGGGTCGCCGTCGATCTTGACGACGTCGCCCTTCTTCAGATCGGATGCGTTGAACACGGATGCTCCTCGACTCTCTCCCTCA
>JAPKZE010000316.1 GCA_026393955.1 Candidatus Aminicenantota bacterium | reverse complement strand
TGATGCCCAGGATGCTGATGCGCGTCGTCTGGGGCTTGTCAGAGACGATGGCCACCTTCTGTCCGATCAGGGCGTTGAGGAGGGTCGATTTCCCCGAGTTCGTCCGTCCGACCAGGGCGACATACCCCGTCCTGAAGACTGGCTTGGGCGCGGCCTTCTTCCGGACCGCCCTTTTTGGCGCGGTTTTCGCGGCGGGCGCCGCGGCTGCTTTCGCCGCGGCCGGGTCCTTTTTCGCGCGACTGGTCTTGGCTTTGGCCGTTCCCGGCATATGTCCCCCTCGGCCCGAATCAGGCCTTGCGGATCCTCAGCTTCTTGACTTTCTTCTGGTCGACGTCGAGGACCTCGAGCCGGAGGCCCTTGACCGTCAGCGTCTCACCCTTGAGGGGCAGCCGCCCCAGGTCGTGGGTGATGAGGCCGCCGACGGTGATGAAATCGTCCTCGGCCAGCTCGACGTCGAAAAGCTCCTCGAGCTCCTCGACCTCGGTCGCGCCGGAGACGGTGAAGTCGAGCGGGCCGTTCTCGGCGATCTCGGCCTCCTCGGTGTCGTATTCGTCCTGGATCTCGCCGACGATCTCCTCGACGACGTCCTCCATCGTCACCAGGCCCGAGACGCCGCCGTGCTCGTCGACGACGATGGCCATCTTGGTCTTGACCTTCTGGAACTCGCGGAGGAGGTCCCGGACGGGCATGGATTCGGGGACGAAGGCGACCGGCCGGATGAGGGCCTCGATGGGCTGGGCTTTGTGCTTGTCGTCCGAGTACTCGAGGATGTCTTTGGCGATGACGATCCCCTCCATGTTGTCCAGCCGGTCCTTGTAGACCGGGATCCGCGAGTACTTGTCCTTGATGATGAGGTCCTTGAAATTGTCGATGGTCGAGTCCTTGCGCAGGCAGACCATGTTGACCCGGGGCGTCATGACCTCGCGGACGACCGTGTCGCCGAACTCGACGACGCTGCGCAGCAGCTCGTCCTCGCCCTTGTCGATGATGCCCTCCTCGGTCGCCCCGTCGATGAAGGTCTCGATCTCCTCCTCGGAAGCCTCGCGATCCTCCTCTTTCTCCTCGCGCTGTTCCTCCCTGGCGTCGAGACGTCGGGAGACGATGAGGAGGGGAGAAGCGAGGAGTCGGACGAGAGGAAAGGCCGGCAGGAACGCCTTCATCAGGAACGGCTTGGCCGCCAGGACGAGCAGGCGCGGCACGAGATCGAGCCCGATCGCGTAGACGGCCAGGGCGGCCAGGAAGAGCCAGAGGAGGCGCGTTCCCCGCACCCCGATCGCCGCGAAAATATAGACGGCCAGGGCCAGGATGACGACGATGCGGAGGAACTCGACGGCCAGGGCCGTCTCGTCGCAATGCTTGAGGATGCCGGCCCGGTCCGGCTTGTCCCGGTCCTCGAGGAAGCGGCTGAGCGAGATCTTCGAGAAGGCGCCGAGGACGACGTGGAAGAGCGACAAAAGGAAAGCGGCCAGGAAGGCCAGGGCCAATCCGGTCCAGGCGAAGGGGGTCATCGTCATGCGAGGGTGAGCCCGTGGAGCTTGTGCTCCTCCTCCTCGATCCCGGCGAAATGGTCGTAGCCGAGGAGATGGAGGTAGCCGTGGACGGCGAGCAGGCGGAGCTCGCGGTCGAGGCCGTGGCCCTTGGCCCGGGCCTGCCGGGCGGCGACCGGCACGGCGATAACGATGTCGCCCAGATAGAACGTGCCGTCCGGCCCCTTCTCGCCGAGTGGGAAGCTGAGGACGTCGGTCGGCTTGTTCTTCTTCATCCACTTGCGGTTGAGGGTCTGGATGGCCCGCTCGCCGACGAAAGCGAGAGTGACCTCGGCTTTTTCCCGCCGGTAGCGGACGGCCAGCTCCGCGAGGAGCCGCTCAAACGCCTTCGTCCGGATCCGGTGTTTTTTCTGGCGGTTGAGGATGACGATCATGGTTTTTCTTCTTTGTCCTCGGAGCTTTCTTGCGGTCCTTGGGGGGGCCGTTGAAGCTGAAGCCCGGGTACTCGACGCGGGGGTGGTAGATGGCGTAGAGGATGGTCAGGAAGGCCGCGGCGACGGTGCGGAGCTCCCGCAGGGAGAAGTCGCAGGCGTCCAGCTGGCCGTCCTGGAGCGTGCCGTTGATGATGTCGGTGATGACCCGCTTGAGGTTGTCCTTGGTCGGCGACTTGAGGCTCCGCGAGGCGGCCTCGATCGAATCGGCCAGCATGACCAGGCCGGCTTCCTTGGACTGCGGCGCCGGCCCGGGATAGCGGAAGTCCTCCTCGCCCACGGTCTGGTCCTCGGGATCGTAGGTCTGCTTGGCCTTGGCGTAGAAGTAGCGGACCAGGGAGTTGCCGTGGTGCTGCTCGATGATCTCTCGCAGGAGCCGGGGCAGCTTGAGCTTGCGGGCCAGCTCGGCGCCCTCCTTGACGTGGTTCTTGATGACCAGGGTGCTCATCGACGGCGTCAGGTCCTTGTGGAGATCGAACTCGCGGGACCTGTTCTCGATGAAGTACTCGGGCATCTTGGTCTTGCCGATGTCGTGGTAGAGCGCCCCGGCCTTGGCCAGCTGGGTGTCGAGGCCGAGCTCCTCGGCGGCCTTCTCGGCGAGCGAAGCCACGATGAGCGAATGGTGGTACGAGCCCGGCGCCTCCTCCGCCATCTGCCTGAAGATAGGCAGGTCGGAGTTGGTCAGCTCGAGGAGCTTGGAGCCGGTGACGAAACCGAAGGCCGTCTCGACCAAGGGGAGGAGGAGGAAGGCCAGGACGGCGCTGGCCGCTCCGCCGAGGACCCCCAGGGCCACCTCGGCCGGGAACGCGGCCAGGCCCGTCCGAGTCAGGACGAGGTGCGCCACCAGGATGAGCAGGGCGTTGACGCCCGGCAGGACGATGAACCCGGCCCGGAGGGTCGCGGCCCGGTAGCGCCGGCGGTAGAGCTTGACGCCGTAGACCGCGGCCAGGCCGCCGACGAACGAGAAGATGGTCATCGAGAAGTCCCCCCCGAACAGCAGCCCGGCGGTCAGGCTGTTGAGGATGATGTACAGGAGGGTCACCGGATCGGGGAGGAGGAAGGCGAAGATCAGGGTCGCCGCCTGGAACGGGAAGGCCAGGTAAAAGACCTCGGCCCGGGAGAGCGAAGGCGTCGTCAGCGCCCCGCTGACGATCGTGGCCAGGACCAGGAACGCTTTGTAGAGGGCCAAGCTCCCGACCAGGGCCGCCGCCATCATGCGGAACTGCCGTACGGCCTGCGGCCGCTTGTAGGCCCGGTCGAGAAAGGCCCAAAGGGTGACGAGCAGGAAGAGGTAGAGGATGAAGATGCCCACGAAACCCGGCAGCCATCTCGACTGCCGGCGGATCGTCCGGGTGTACAGATCGAGGACCTTGACGGTATCGGCCGTGACCTCGTCGCCCTTGCGGACGATGATCCGGTCCTTCTTGACGGTGAAGCTGACCGGGCCGACCGCGTCACGGGCCGCGGCCTTCCGCTTCTCGGTCTCGATCTTGTTGTAGGTGACGTTGGCGGTCAGGAAGATCTGCCCTAGGTCGGCGAGGGCCGCCCGGCTTCGGGCCGGCATCTCGATCCGGGCCAGCTCGTCGTTGAAGAGGCGCTCGCTCTCGCCGATATCGAAGAGCTCCGCGGTCCGGACGGTCCGCTCCCGGTGCTGGATGTCGATGAGGGCCAGGCCCCGTTCGGCCTCGCCGTGGATGAAGAGGTTCTTGGAGACGATGATGCCCCGGCCGAAGATCTTGGCCGCGAGCCCGATCAGCGTCTCTTCGAGCTCGGCCGGGAATTTCAGCCGGACGAGGGTCTGAACGTCGGAGACCTCGAGGTCGAGACCGTGCTTGTCGACGAGAAGCGCCCGGAGCGCTCCGCTCTGATGGTTCTCGGGAAAGCGGGCCGTCCAGGCCCGGCCTTCGGCGAAGAGCGCCCGGATCTTGTCCTCGGTGTTGGCGAAGACGTTGGCGTCGTAGGTGTAAATGGGCAGGACCGCGGCTTCCGCCTCCGCTCGCTTCCGGGCCGTCTCTTCGCCGTCCTCGACGGTCAGGTCGAACGGGGCGACCACGTCCGCGGGAGCGACCTCGCCCGGGGCGAGGGCCGTCACGGTCACGGAGGGCAGGCGCGTCAGGAAGAGGGCGACGACGACCGTGGTCAGGAGGATGAGCGGCCAGGGGTCCTTGAGCAGCCGGCGGAGGAGCGTCGGGTGCGGCTCCTCCTCGGCCGTTTCGACGGCCGGGCGGCCGGGCTGGATCTCCGCCCCTTTGAACAGCTTGATCTTGTCGAAGAAGGAAACCGGCATGGGTCCTCAGTCCTCCCGGGTCTCGGCCTTCTGGTAGGCCTTGATGATCTTCTGAACGAGCGGGTGGCGGACGACGTCCCGGTCGTTGAAGTGGACGAAGGCGATCTCCGGGAGAGGGGAGAGGATCTTAATGGCCTGCAGGACCCCCGAGCGGCGCGGCTGGGGCAGATCGATCTGGGTGATATCGGCCGTGATGACCAGCTTGGAGTCGAAGCCGGCCCGGGTCAGGATCATCTTCATCTGTTCCCGCGTCGTGTTCTGGGCCTCGTCGAGGATGATGAAGGCGCCGTTCAGCGTCCGGCCGCGCATGAAGGCCAGCGGCGCGATCTCGATGACCCCGCGTTCGATCAGGCGGTTGGCCTGGTCGTACTGGCACAGGTCGAACAGGGCGTCGTAGAGCGGCCGAAGGTAGGGATTGACCTTCTGAATGAGGTCGCCCGGCAGGAAGCCGAGCTTTTCCCCGGCCTCGACCGCCGGGCGGGTCAGGATGATGCGGTTGACGGCCTTGTTCTGCAGGAAGGCCAGGGCCATTGCCATGGCCAGGTAGGTCTTGCCCGTGCCGGCCGGCCCGATCCCGAAAACCAGGTCGTGGTTCTTGATCGCCTGGAGATAGGCCTGCTGGTTGAGGCTCTTGGGATTGACCGATTTCCGGGACAGGTTCAGCGGCTCCGGAGGGGCGTAATCCTCCAGGCTGGCGGAGGGGCTTTCCTCGAGCATGTCCAGGGCGATGAGGAGATCCTCCTCCCGGAGCTGGTGGCCCCGGTCGCGGAGCTCGTTGAGCTTCTCGAAGTAGTGCCGGGCGAAAGCGGTCCGCTGGGTGTCGCCGTCGATGAGGAGCTGGTCGCCGCGCAGGGCCAGACTGACGCCCAGGCGCGAGCCGAGCTTCTTGAGATTCTTGTCCAGCACGCCGGACAGGGCGGTTTCGTTCGCCAAGGGCAGGGTGATCTTGTCCATTTCTCTCAGGAGAGGCATTATACCCACGGCCGCGCCGCCCTTGTCAAGCCGGCCCAGGGCGGGAAGCCTTGAAAAATCCCCCTGTCTGGTATATAAATTCCCCATGGACAAAGAGTTCACGACCGTAACGATACCGACCTCCCTTCACAAGAAGATCGAGGAGTTCATCAAGGGGACCGAATACCGCTCCGTGGCAAGCTATGCGGCCAAGGTCCTCCGGGAGAGCCTGACCAAGGCGGAGCCCGCGGCGGCCGAAGTCTTCACCAAGGACGAAGAGGAGAAGGTCAAGGAGCGCCTGAAAGCGCTGGGCTATATCGACTGACCCGTCCGGTCGTCCGGCTTCCCCGTCCCTCCCGGTCCCGATCAAAGGAGAGAACCATGATCCAACCCCACGGCGGCAAACTCGTCGACAGGGTCCTCAAGGGCAAGGCGAAAGACGAAGCCCTGGCCCGGGCCGGGCGCCTGCCCCGTCTCATCATCGACTCCGAGCTCGTCTCGGATGTGGAGAACATCGCCACCGGCGTCTACAGCCCCCTCGAGGGATTCCTCGGAGAGGCGGACTTCCGCAGCGTCCTGGCGGCGAGCCGGCTCGCCTCGGACCTCGCTTGGACCGTCCCCATCGTCCTTGACGTCGACCGCCGGACGGCCGAGGGGCTGAAGACGGGGGAGGACATCCTGCTCGGCGCCGAGGACGGCCGGGCCGTGGCCGTCCTGCACCTGGAAGAGACCTACGCCTACGACAAAGGCGAGACGGCCGAGAAGGTCTTCGGGACGCGCGACCCGGCCCATCCCGGGGTGGCCAAGGTCCTGGGCATGAAGGACGTCCTCCTGGCCGGTCCCGTCGACCTCCTGGAAGTGACGCCCACCCCGTTCGACCGCTGGAAGCTCACTCCCCGGGAGACCCGGGTCCTGTTCGAGGCCAAGGGCTGGCGGACGGTCGTCGGTTTCCAGACGCGCAACACCCCGCACATCGGCCACGAATACGTCCAGAAGGCCGCTCTGACCTTCACCGACGGGCTGTTCATCAATCCCGTGATCGGGCGGAAGAAGAAGGGCGATTTCAAGGACGAGGTCATCCTGGCGTCTTACGAAGAGGCCATCCGGCACTACTACATCAAGGAGCGGACCGTCATGGCCATCCTCCAGATGGAGATGCGCTACGCCGGGCCCCGGGAGGCCATCCACCACGCCATCCTGCGCAAGAACTTCGGCTGCACCCACATCATCATCGGCCGGGACCACGCCGGGGTCGGGTCCTACTACCCGCCGTTCGCCGCCCAGGACATCTTCGAGCACTTCCCCGACCTGGGCATCGTCCCGATGTTCTTCCGGTCCTTCTCCTACTGCCGGACGTGCGGGTCGGTCGTCAACGAGAAGATCTGCCCGCATCCGCCGGCCGAGCACATCCAGTTCAGCGGCACCAAGATCCGCGACCTCCTGGTCAAGGGCGAGTGCCCGCCGGCCGAGCTCATGCGGCCGGAAGTGGCCCGGGTCATCATGGACTTCAAGGACCCGTTCAATGAATGACCGGAAGGTCCTGGTCGTCGGCCTCGACTGCGCCCCGCCCGAGATCGTCTTCGACCGGCGCGACGAGCTCCCGGTCCTCAAGGCGCTCATGGAGAGGGGCCTGTGGGGCAAGCTCCGGAGCTCCGACCCGCCCATCACCATCCCGGCCTGGATGGTCATGGCCACGGGCCTCGATCCGGGGCAGCTGGGCCTTTACGGCTTCCGCCACCGCAAGGGCTATGCCTACGACCAGATGTGGATCGCCAACTCCAAAGCGGTCAAGGAGAAGAAGCTCTGGGACTACGTCGGCGAGGCCGGCGGCGCGAGCACGCTCGTCAGCGTGCCCCCGTCCTACCCGCCGTACCCCGTCGCCGGGAACCTCATCTCCTGCTTCATCACGCCGCCCGGCCCCGGTAAGGAGACGACCTGGCCGGCCGGGCTCAAGGCCGAGATCGAGGAGCGCTTCGGGCCCTACATCTTCGATGTCATCTTCCGGACGGAGGACCGGGACGAGATCCTCCGCGAGATCTACGCCATGACCGAGAAGCGCTTCGAGGTCATGGAATGGCTCCTCGAGGCCAAGCCCTGGAACCTGTTCTGGTTCGTCGAGATCGGGGTCGACCGCGTCCACCACGCCTTCTGGAAGTTCATGGACCGCGATCATCACCTCTACGAGCCGGGGAACCGGTTCGAGAACGTCATCATCGACTACTACAAGTTCCTCGACGCGAAGATCGGCCGTCTCATCGAGAAGGCCGGCCGGGACACGGCCGTGCTGGTCGTCTCCGACCACGGCGCGAAGCGGATGAAGGGCGCCTTCTGCGTCAACGAGTGGCTCATCGACAAGGGCTGGCTAACCGTCAAGGAAAGACCGGCCAAACCGACGAGCCTCGACGACCTGCCCATCGACTGGGACAAGACCAGGGCCTGGGCCTGGGGCGGCTATTACGCCCGCGTCTTCCTCAATGTCGAGGGCCGCGAGCCCAAGGGCGTCATCCCCGCGGAGGATTACGAGAAGGTGCGCGACGAGCTCCTGGCCGAGCTCCTGGCCGTGCGCGGGCCGAAGGGGGAGAGCTGGGCCACCCGGGTCATCAAGCCCCAGGAATATTACGAGGTGCTCGAGGGCGAGTATCCGGACCTGATGGTCTACTTCGACGACCTCTATTGGCGGTCGGCCGGCACCCTCGGCCACGGGACGATGTATCTGCCGGAGAATGACACCGGCCCGGACGACGCCGTCCATGCCCAGCACGGGATCTACATCCTCCACGACCCGAAGGGCGGCCGGGCGGGACGCCGCGACGGCGACATCCTCGACATCGCCCCGACCGTGCTCGACCTCATGGGCCTCCCCGTGCCCGAACGCCTGAAAGGCCGGGCCCTCCGGCCCTGAATGAAAGGAAATCCCGAGAATGTGCCAAGAACATGAAGGCTTCACCCTCTGGTTCACGGGGCTGCCGTGCTCCGGGAAATCGGCGGTCGGCGACCGCGTCGCCGTGATCCTGAAGGACAAGGGGCTCCGCGTCGAGCGCCTGGACGGGGACGTCGTCCGCCAGGACTTGACCCGTGATCTGGGCTTCTCCAAGAAGGACCGGGACGAGAACATCCGCCGGGTCACCTTCGTGGCCAAGCTCCTGTCCCGCAACGGTGTCGCCGTCCTGACCTCGTTCATCTCGCCCTACCGGGAGATGCGCGACCGGGCCCGGACGGAAACGACCAATTTCGTCGAGGTCTACGCCAGGTGCCCCCTCGAGGTCTGCATGCAGCGCGATGTCAAGGGCATGTACCAGAAGGCCCTCCGCGGCGAGATCAAGGAGTTCACCGGCGTCTCGGACCCGTACGAGGAGCCCCTCAACGCGGAGATCGTCATCGAGACGGACAAGGAGACGGTGGACGAGAGCGTCCAGAACGTCCTGCGCCGGCTGACCGAACTCGGACTTTTGTAGCTCTTGACCGACTAAATTAAACTCGTATAATCAACGTCTTAGGAACCGTAAGAATGGCGAAATACTTGGTCACCGGCGGGGCGGGTTTCATTGGGTCGAATATCGCCGAGACGCTGGTCGAGAGGGGAGACGCCGTCCGCGTCCTGGATAACCTGTCGACGGGGAAGATGGAGAATCTGGCCGGGTTCCTGCCGAAGATCGATTTCATCGAGGGCGACATCCGGGACCTCGAGACCTGCCGGCGGGCGGTCGAAGGCATCGAAACGGTCTTCCACGAGGCCGCGCTGGCTTCGGTGGTCCGCTCCGTGGCCGACCCTCTGCTCAACGACGCCATCAACGTCCGGGGCACGCTCAATATGCTCCTGGCGGCTAAAGAGGCCGGGGTCCGGAGCTTCGTTCTGGCCTCGTCTTCGGCCGTCTACGGCGACGACCCGGCGGCCGTCAAGGTCGAGGGCCGCGAGGGCAAGCCGCTGTCCCCCTACGGCGTCAGCAAGCTCGTCGACGAGAAGTACGCCCAGGTCTTTCACGCCCTCCACGGCCTGAACGCCGTGGCCCTGCGCTATTTCAACGTGTTCGGGCCGCGCCAGGACCCGGCCTCTGAGTATTCGGCCGTCATCCCGCTCTTCATCACCAGGATGCTCAGGGGGGAGCGGCCGACGATCTACGGCGACGGCCGCCAGTCCCGGGATTTCATCTTCGTCGGAGACGTCGTCCGGGCCAACCTGGCGGCCGCGGCGGCGGCCCCGGCGGCGGGGGAAGCCCTCAACGTCGCCTGCGGCGTCGGGACGACGGTCAACGGGCTCCTCGAGGCGGTGAACGGCGTCTTAGGCTCGAAGATCGAAGCCGTCCACGCCGGCCCGCGTCCCGGCGACATCCTCCATTCGACCGCCGACATCACCAAGGCCAGGCGCCTGATGGGCTTCGAGCCCAGCCTGACCTTTCTGGCCGGGCTCGAGAAGACCGTGGCCTGGTACAAGCAAAGGAGTTGATAACATGAACAACGAAGCTGCGAAGCTGCTCGAGAAGATCCGGACGAAAAAAGCCGTCATCGGGGTCATCGGCCTCGGCTACGTCGGTCTGCCCCTGGTCAAAACCTTCCTCCAGAAGGGTTTCCGCGTCATCGGATTCGACGTCGACCTCAAGAAGGTCGACATGCTCAGCCGCGGCAAGACCTACATCCGCCACATCTCGGCGGCCGAGCTCAAGGATTTCCTGGGCCGGAAGAAATTTCGGGCCACCGCGGATTTCAAGGGCCTGCGGGACGTCGACGCCATCCTCATCTGCGTGCCGACGCCGCTCGACGGCCACGGCGCCCCGGACTTGTCCTACGTCCTGAACTCGACGATCACCGTGGCCGAGAACCTGCGCCGGGGCCAGCTCGTCATCCTCGAGAGCACGACCTATCCGGGCACGACGGACGAGGAGATGCTACCCATCCTGGAAGCCGGCGGCCTCAAGGGCGGACGCGACTTCTTCCTGGCCTTCTCGCCCGAGCGCGAGGATCCCGGCAACAAGAACTTCTCGACGGCCACGACCCCCAAGGTCGTCGGCGGCCTGACCCCGGATTGCCTCAAGCTGGCCAAGGCCCTTTACGACCAGATCATCGTCCGGACCGTGCCCGTCTCGTCGACCAAGGCGGCCGAGTCGACCAAGCTCCTGGAGAATATCTTCCGCTCGGTCAACATCGCCCTGGTCAACGAGCTGAAGATGATCTTCGACCGCATGGGCATCGACGTGTGGGAGGTCATCCGGGCGGCCTCGTCCAAGCCCTTCGGCTACATGCCGTACTATCCCGGGCCCGGCCTCGGAGGCCACTGCATCCCGATCGACCCCTTCTACCTGACCTGGAAAGCCAAGGAGGTCGACTATCAGACGAAGTTCATCGAGCTGGCCGGCGAGATCAACACCTTCATGCCCTATTACGTCATCAACAAGACGGTCGAGGCGCTCAACGCCCGGAACAAGTCCGTCAAGAACGCGAAGGTCCTGGTCCTCGGCCTCGCCTATAAGAAGGACATCGACGATTCGCGCGAATCGCCGTCCCTGAAGATCATCAGCCTGCTCCAGAAGAAGGGCGCCAGGGTGTCCTACAACGATCCGTATGTCCCGCACGTCGTCGGGCACCGCGAGTATCCCGGCCTCGTGCTCAAGTCCGTCCCGCTGACGAAGGCGCTGCTCCAGCGGGCCGACGCCGTCGTCATCTCGACCGACCACTCGGCCTACGACTACGACATGATCGTCCGGAACGCCAAGCTCGTCGTCGATACGCGGAACGCCATCAAGCGGCCCCGGAAAAACGTCGTCAAGGCCTAAACCGCCGGCTGAGTGCCTCTGGGATCATCTTCGTTCGCTGCGGTGATTTTTCACGCCAGTCGGTTCGCCGGCTTCGGCGCCAAAACAACTCGCTCGCCGTGCGCTACGGCTCGCTCAAACACGTTTTGGCGGTTTCCCCTGAAACTGCCCTCATCCGGCTCCCGCCCGGCTAAATCACCGCTTATGCTCGCTCCGATGATCCCTTCGGCCCTGCTTTCGCCGGTCCTCTTAACGGCCTTGAACTCGTTCTTCCACAGGGAGAATAAGCGGAATAAAGAATTCTTTTTGAATCAGCAGATGCGGGGGAGGAGCTCGGAGGTCAGGGGCTCGAGGAGGCGCAGGCCGCCGGCCGCCGTCCGAAGCAGCAGCTCGCCGGGGCGTCCGATCCCATCCTGGACCGCGCCGATGATGGCGGCCTGCCGGCCGAGCGGGTGGGCCCGCACGCGGCGCAGGAACGCCGCCGCTTTCGCCGCCGGGGCGATGACGACCGCCTTCCCTTCGCAGGCCATGTAAAGGGGATCGATCCCGAGCAGCTCGCTGGCCGCCCGGACGGGCCGCGAAAGAGGGATCCTGTCCTCTTCGATCAAAATAGGATAGGGGAGCCGCTCGGCCAGCTCGAAGAGGACCGTCGCCAGGCCGCCGCGGGTGACGTCCCGCATCCACAGGGCCCCGCTCTTCCACAGCGGCAGGAGGAAGAGAAGCGGGGCGCAGTCGCTCCGGACGCTCGACCTCAGTCCGAAATCCCCGCGGGCCATCATCACGGCCAGACTGTGGTCGCCGAGCGGGCCGGTCAGGATGACCTTGTCGCCCCGGCGGATCTTGCCCGGCCGGGGCCGGGCGACCGAACGGCCCACGCCGGCCGTGTTGATGTAGATCTTGTCGCCCTGCCCCCGGCGGACGACCTTGGTATCGCCGGTGACCACCCGCACGCCGGCCGCGCGGCAGGCCGCACGGACCGAGCGGATGACACGGTCGAGGATCTGCGTCTCGAGGCCCTCTTCGAGGATCAGAGCCAGGGACAGGAAGCGCGGCTCCGCTCCCGATACGACGAGATCGTTGACGGTCCCGTTGACGGCCAGGCGCCCGATATCGCCGCCGGGGAAGAAGAGCGGGTCGACGACGTAACTGTCGGTCGTCAAGGCGATCCCGCCGGGCAGGTGGACGGCGTCGCCCAGCTCGCCGAGCAGGGGATCGCCGAAGGACGCCACGATGCGGCCGGCGATGAAGTCCCGCATCAGCCGGCCGCCGCTGCCGAGCTCGAGGCTGATCCGGCTCACGCGCGGACCCCTTTCTCCGGACCGTACTTGAAGTGGATGAGGCAGGCGCCCTCATAGGAGACCATGCACGGCCCCAGCGGGGAATCGGGCCGGCATTTCTTCCCGAACAGCCGGCAGCCCTCCGGACGGATGACGCCGCGCAGGACATCGCCGCAGCGGCAGCCCGCAAGGTCGCGTTCGGTCGTCTCCAGGACCAGGCCGAACCGTCCCGCCGCGTCGAAGCCGCTGAACGCCTGCTTGAACCTCAGCCCGCTCGCCGGGATGGTCCCCAAGCCCCGCCAGCAGGCGTCATAAGGCTCGAAGATCTCCTCCATGAGCGCCCGGGCCACGGAGTTGCCGTCGGGGCCGATGGCCCGCGAGTACTCGAGAGCGACGCGCGGCTTCCCTTCGACGGCCTGTTCCAGGACCGAGCGGACGGCCAGGAGGATATCGCCCGGCTCGAAACCGGCGACGGCCCCGGGTACGCCGTAATCGCGGGCGACGAATTCGTAGGGCCCGACGCCGATGACCGCGCTGACATGGCCCGGATAGATGAAGCCGTCGACGGCGACCTCGCGGGCCTCGAGGACGGCCCGCAGGGCCGGCGGGACGAGCCACAGGGCCGGCAGGACGGAATAGTTCCGCAGTCCCTCGGCCGCAGCCCGGCGGACCGTGAAGGCGATGGCCGGGATGGTCGTTTCGAAGCCCGCGCCGTAGAAGACGACCGGACGGGCCGGGTCGCGCCTGGCTTCCTCCAGCGCCTCCTCGGGGGAATAGACGATCTTCAGGCGCGCGCCCGCGGCCGGCACGGCCGTTTGCAGGGAGCCCCGGGTCGTCGGGACGCGGGTCATGTCGCCGAACGCGGCCAGGGTCACGCCTTCTGTTCCGGTAAGGATGGCAATGGCCGCCTCATGAACGGCATTGGGCGTGATGCACACCGGGCAGCCCGGCCCCGAGACCATCTCTACGCCGGCCTCGGCGAGCAGGGGAGTCAAGCCGCTCCTGAAGAGGGCCATCGTGTGCGTGCCGCAGACTTCCATCAGGCGAGGCGTCCGTCCGGTCCTCCGGGCCAGGCTCGCGATGTCCTCGAGGAGCCTCCGGAGGGCGGCCGGGTCCCTGAGCTCCTTCATCGGTGGGACGTCGCGGCCAGCTCTTTGAACAGGCGGAGGGTTTTCCGGGCTTCCCTGGCGTTCATGACCGAGATGGCGAAGCCGGCATGGATGATGACCCAATCGCCCCTCCGGGCCTGGGGCACCAAGCTGAAATTAGCCTTGACCTCGCTGCCCAGATAGCTGGCCGTGCCCTGCCCGGTCTCGTCGATCCGGGTGATCTTTAATAATTAAAACACAGTTTAAGAATCCCGTATTCCTAAATTTTATACATTATTTAAAAAGTTCTTATAAAAGTTT
>JAPKZE010000366.1 GCA_026393955.1 Candidatus Aminicenantota bacterium | reverse complement strand
CGCAAGAAAGAAAAACAGAAACGTCCCCTTTTTGCGGAAGCGTCTGCTTTTTGCGAGGGCGTTAACGGGCGACGTTGATCTGGACTTCGCTGCCGATGTTGACGATGTCGCGGGCGCCGAGGATCTTGACCGTCGACGTCGCGCCGCGGACGTCGATGACGATGGCGCTGGCGACGGCTTCCCGCGGCAGGTCGGGCCGGGCGCGGTAGAAAACATTGAGCTGGTCGCCGATCTGGACGCAGTGCTGGCGGCCCAGGTCGATCAGGGCCCACTGGCCCGGGCCGGCGATGTGGAAGCCCCACTCGATGTAGACGACCCTGCCCCGCTTGCTGGCGTTGGGGTCCATGTCGCCGTAGCCGCGGTCCTTGCCCATCTCGCCGGGCTCCTCCTCGAAGGGCAGGAGATAATCGCCCAGCTGCACGCCGCCGCAGCCCTTCTCGATCTTGGCCGCGGCCGTCCGGTCCTCGAGGCGGACGATCCGGGCCCGCCCCTGGCGCTTCATCACGGTCCCGAGCTTGGGGACCACTTCGCGGATGCCGACGAGGAGGAACAGCTGACCCATCTCGAGACCGTCGGCCGCGCCCCTGTTGATGTAGATCAGGGCGTCGTTGTCGTACATGGCCCTCTCGTTCATCCGCTCGGCCCCGATGATCTGGATGTCGGGCATCAGCTTGCCCTGCTCGTACAGATAGAACGAGCAATTGAGGTCGGACTCGTTGATCAGCTGGTAGGTCTCATCGAAGATCTTGGGCTTCTTGAGGTCCAGCTGCTGAACGTCCTGGACGTCCTGGGCGAAAGGCCGCCCCGGGACGATGAGGACCAGGCTGGCGACGAGAAGGGCGAGCCCTCCGCAAAGCGCCGGTTTTCTGCTCATGGTCACACCTCTTGGCCGATAGACTTCCACCGGGGGGTATTATACGAAGCGTTTCTTGCGGCTGTCAACATTCAGTTAGCACCAGGTCCCGATGGACAAGCGTCCTCGATTCGATTAAAATGAATCAAACCATAAGGTTAGTCGTGCCGAAGCGCCGAATGTCAAAAAAAATAGCCGTCGCCCTGATCTTCGGGGGCCGCTCGGCCGAGCACGAGATCTCCCTGATCTCGGCGACCGCCGTCCACAAGAATTTCGACCCCGGAAAATTCGAGGTCCGCAGCCTCTACATCACCCGGGCGGGCCTCTGGAAGGCCGTCGCGGCGCCTTCGACGGATATCCGGACGCTCGAGCGGGGGCCCGCTTTCTCGTTCCTGCCCTGGCAGGCCGGGCCGCCGGCGAACGGGTCGTTCGCGGACATCTATTTCCCGGTCCTCCACGGGCCCTTCGGCGAGGACGGCACGATCCAGGGCCTGCTCGAGATGGCCGGCGTCCCCTACGTCGGGGCCGGCGTCACCGGCTCCGCCCTGGGCATGGACAAGGCCCTGGCCAAGTCGGTCCTCCGCGACCACGGCCTGCCGGTCGTCCCCTTCGAGACCGTCCGGGAAACGGACTGGACGAAGGACCCCGCGGCGGTCCTGCGCCGCGTCCGCCGGGCCCTGCCCCTGCCGCTCTTCGTCAAGCCCTCCAACCTCGGCTCGAGCGTCGGCATCACCAAGGTGACGGACCGGGCCGGCCTCCCGGCCGCCCTGGCCACGGCTTTCCGATACGACCCCACGGCCCTCGTCGAGAAGGGCATCGCCGGGCGCGAGCTCGAGCTGAGCGTCCTCGGCAACGAGGCGCCGGAGGCCTCCCTCCCCGGCGAGGTCATCCCCTTCCGGGAGTTCTACGACTACAACGACAAATATATCGACGGCAAGACCCGTTTCGCCATCCCGGCCGCGCTCCCGCCGCGGACCACGGCCCGGGTCCGGGCCTTGGGCATCGCGGCTTACAAGGCCCTGGCCGCCGAGGGCATGGCCCGGGTGGACTTCTTCCTGGAGAAAGAGACCCGCCGGCTCTACGTCAACGAGATCAACACCATCCCGGGCTTCACCGAGATCAGCATGTACCCCAAGCTCTGGGCGGTCTCGGGACTGCCTTTCCCGCGGCTGCTCGAACGGCTCGTCGATCTCGGCTTCGAGCGCCACCGGCGCCGGAAGGCCTGCGTCGAAAGGGACCGCTAATGCGGGTCCTGGGCATCGACTACGGCGACCGCCACGTCGGATTGGCCCTGAGCGACCCCCTGCTGATCACGGCCCAGCCCCTGACCTCCTATGAGCTCACCGGCCGGGAGAGCGCCGACCGCCAGTACTTCCGCGATCTCGTCGCCAAGCACGACGTCGGGGAGATCGTCCTGGGCAATCCGCTGCGCATGGACGGCAGCGCCGGGACCCGGACCGAGAAGACGCGAGTCTTCGCGGCCTGGCTGGAAAAGGCCGTCGGCAGGCCGGTCACCCTCATCGACGAGCGCCTGACGACGCGCCAGGCCCTCAAGACCCTCGAAGACGAAAAGCTCCGCGGCCGGAAGAAGAAGGACTGGGAGGACCGCATCGCGGCGGTCATCATCCTCTCGACCTACCTCGAGCGGAAGCGCGGGGCGGACGATGGTCCTGAAGTCGATTAGGGCCGTTCTCCTCGCCGCCGTGTTCCTCGTGGCCGCGGCGACGGGCTGGGTCGTCCGGGCCCTGACGGCCCCGGCCGGCGCGAGCGCCGGCCCCGAAAGCCGGGGGACTTTCTTCGAGGTCGAAAAGGGCTGGAGCGCCCGGGCGGTCCTCGAGCGTCTCGAGCGCGAGGGCCTCGTCCGGGACGCTCTCCCGTTGCGGCTGGCCTGCCGGCTCTTCTACCCCGGGGAGCGGTTCAAGGCGGGCGAATACCTCTTCTCGCCGCCGCTCGCCGCCAAAGCCGCGCTCTTCCGCCTCTTCGCCGGCCGCATCCATCTCGAACCCGTGACCGTGCCGGAAGGGCTGACGTCCGGGGAGATCGCGACGCTCCTCCGGCCGGCCGACTCCGAAGGCCGGGCCGCCTTCGGCCGGGCCTGCCTCGACGCCGGGCTCATCGCCGACCTGGACCCCCGGGCCCGCGACCTCGAGGGATACCTCTTTCCGGACACGTACAACCTGCCCCGCCGGGCCCCGGAAGCGGACGTCGTCGCGGCCATGGTCGCCCGTTTCCATGCGGTCTTCGACGACTCCCGCCGCCGGCGGGCCGCCGAACTGGGCCTGAGCGTCCGGGACGCGGTGACGCTCGCCTCGCTCATCGAAGAGGAGACCGCCCTCGCCGACGAACGGCCCCTCGTCTCGGCCGTCTTCCACAACCGCTTGAAGATCGGCATGAAGCTCGACTGCGACCCGACCATCGCCTACGCGCTCAAGCGCGAAGGCCTCTACACGGGACGGCTGCTCTTCAAGGATCTCAAGTTCCCCTCTCCGTACAATACCTACCTCCGCGCCGGGCTGCCGCCGGGGCCCATTTCGAACCCGGGTTTGGCCAGCCTCGACGCGGCCCTCCATCCCGCGCCGGAGGGCTATTTCTACTTCGTCGCCCGCGGCGACGGCTCGCACCGGTTCAGCCGGACGCTCGGCGAGCATCTCGACGCCGTAAAGAAATTCCGGGCATTGCAAAATCACTGAAATTTGCTATAGTACTTTTCCTTTTGCCATCCCGGAGGCCCGAGCGAGGCAGGACAGAGGGCTGTAAAGGTCCTTTACGCACCCCGTCCGATACCCCCCGAGAGACAGAGAGCGACGGCCGATGGAATTGGCATGAGATTTGCTCTATAGGATGGCGAAAGTGAATGAGATGATCCCTACAGGAGGAAAAATGAAAGCTCCCAGAATGATCGCGGCCGCCCTGACGCTTCTCTTCATCACCAGCGTTCTCGCTGTTGGTGTGCAGGCGGCCCCCGCGGTCCAGAACAAAAAACAGGAACCCAAGCCCCCCGCCGCGAAGGCTTCGATGCCCAAGGAGATCGAGGCCGTCATCCAGGAAGGTCTGGCCGCGCGGCAAGGACGCCAGGACATGCCCTTCAGCCTCTTCAAGACGCTCGTCCTGCCCGCTCAGGCCAACAACCTCTATCCCGTCTTCTTCTTCAAGGCCAAGAACAGCGACCTCGGGTACGCGCCGTCCCTGACCGGGTCCGGCGCCATGGAGACGACCTTCAACGTCTTCTTCGAATTCTTCCAGCCCGACGCCACCGGGGCGCTGAAGTCGAGGTTCGGCGGCAAGACCCAGGCCGCCCTGACGACCGACGGCACGAGCTATACGCCCGAGAAAGAGGACTGGTATTCGTTCGGCATTACCCTGCCCGCAGGCAAGTACACTCTGGCCCTCGTCATCAGCACGCCCGACATGAATAAGCTCAGCGTCGCCTACACCGAGCTCACCCTGCCCGGACCGGACGCTTATGAGACGGCCCTCTGGCCCACGGACCCGATCATCATCATGACCATGGACCAGGTCGATCCCGACATGCGGCCGACCATCCACCGCGGCTACTTCACTTGGGGCGCGGCCAAGGTCGTGCACAACTCGGGCTACGAGATCGGCACCGGCGAGAACCTGGAGATCCTGTTTTTCGTTCTCGGCGCCGCCGCCAAGGACCCCGCCGACCCCCGGTCCGCGCTCGATCTCGAGGTCAACTACGAGGTCCAGAGCCTGGACGGCAAGCCGGTCATCAAGTGGACGCCCCAGTCCTACGAGCTCTATCTCGTCAACCAGCCCCTGCCGCTCTTCCAGACCATCCAGAAGCTGGACGAGAAGGGCACCGTGCTGAGCGAAGAAAAGAAGCCCCTGGGCGCGGGGAGCTACAGTCTGGCGATCACCGTCACCGACAAGGTCTCGGGCAAGAAGGTCGCTACGAAGATGGCCTTCTCGGTCAAGTAAGCCCGC
This sequence comes from Candidatus Aminicenantota bacterium, assembly GCA_026393955.1. Taxonomy (GTDB): domain Bacteria; phylum Acidobacteriota; class Aminicenantia; order Aminicenantales; family Saccharicenantaceae; genus RBG-16-66-30. Next base: position 1,861 of record JAPKZE010000366.1, on the reverse strand, counting down.
GCTCTTCCGGAATTCCAAAGGACCGCCCCGCGGGGCGGTCCTTTTTTTTTACTTCTTCAGGAAGTCGAGGAGCTGGCGGGCGATCGCGGCCTTCTCGTGCTCGGGGGCCAGGGCCAGGAACTTCTCCAGGGCCGCCTTGGCCTCAGGCACCTTGTTCTGGCCGATGAGGATGGTCGCCATCTGGTAGTAGGCGTCGGCATAGTCAGGCCTGAGCTCGACGGCCTTCTGGAAACGCGGCAGGGCCGCTTCCGATTCGCCAAGGTTGACCTGGCAGACGCCCAGGTTGTACTGGGCATCGGGATCGTCGGGGCTCAGCCCGGCGGCCTTCTCGTAGAACGTCTTGGCCTCGGCGTGCTGGCCGGACTTGGCCAGGGCCTCCCCGGCCTCCTTGTTGGCGCTGTAGCTTTCGGGATTGATCTCGACCGCCTTGCGGAACGAGGCCAGGGACTCCTCGGCCTGGCCGGATTTCTTCAAGGCCAGGCCGAGGTTGAGATGGTAGCCCCAATTGGCCGGGTCGAGGCCGATGGCCTGGCCGTAGGCGGCCGCGGCCTCGGCGTACTTCTGCTCGGCGTAGAGCTTGTTGCCATTGAGGAAGGCCTTGTCGGCCGCGGAATAGGATTTCTCGGCCTCGGCGGCCGCGGACTTGAGGACGAGCTCGACGTTCTGCTGGTCGGCGACGCCGACGTGGATTTCCTTGGAACCCGGCGCGAAGCCGGGCTTCTTGACGGTGACCATGTAGTAGCCGGGCGTGATCCCGACCTGGATGAAGCGCCCGTCCTTGTCCGTCTTGAGATCGTACCGGAGGCTCGAGGACTTCTGGGAAACGATGGCCACTTCGGCCTTTTCGACCGGCTTGCCTTCGGGGTCGAGGACGCGCCCGCTGATCTTCCCCTGGAACTGGGGCCAGGCTGAGACGGCGGACATGAGGACGAAGAGAGCGATGACGGCGGCTTTGGGGGCTTTCATCCGTGACTCCTATCGTTGATCGAGGCTCTTCCGCGCCCGCTCCTCCAGGGCCCGGGCGGCCGGCTGGTCGGGGGCGAGGGCGAGGGATTTCTGCAGCAGGGGCAGGGCTCTTTCGGGATGGCCGAGGGCCAGGTGGCACTCGGCGGCCAGGTTCAGCACGGGGATCTCGGTCGCTTCGGACATGAGCTTCTCGAGCGTGGCCAGGGCCGAGGTCCAATCCTTGAGCCCGGCCTGATCGAGGGCCATGACCTTGGCCGCCTCCCGGTCGCCGCCGCGCTCGGACATGGCCATGGCGTGGGCCAGGGACTCCTTGTAGAGCCCCAGGCCGTAGAGCGATTTGGCGAGCAGCAGGCGGGCGGCGGGGTCGTCGCGCCCCTTGAGGACCTGCTCGAAGAGGTCCCGGGCCGGTCCGTATTCGCCTTTCAGGAAATGCTGGGAGCCCAGGACCAGGAGATGCTCGGGCCCCGGGAAAGGGCCGTGCAGTCGCGCGTAGACCCAGGGGATGACCGGGTAGGGCTGGCCGAGGACGACGAAGTCATCCTCCGTCGTGAGGAGCCGCCGCCCGTCCGGGGCCGCGAGCGAGACCCGGGCGCGGTAGTAGCCGGGCTTGACATCCGCGAGCGGCGCTTCGCCGGAGACGAGGAGGGTGGCCGGTTCGCCGGGGTCGGCGGCGACTTCGGTCAGCGGGAAGGTCGCGGCGGTTTCGTTGGTGTCGAGCGAAAAGAGGTCGAGCACGAAGGCCGACCCGGTCGTCGCGGACGGGGCCGCGCCCGGGACGAGCCCGGCCGTGTTCCGGGCCTGGACGAAAACGCCCAGCGTCGCGGCCGTCGGGAATTCATTGCGGGCGCCGACGATATACTGCTGGCCGCCGAAGGCGAAGGCCTTGAGGTTCCGG
>JAPKZE010000113.1 GCA_026393955.1 Candidatus Aminicenantota bacterium | reverse complement strand
GGCCATCCTGACCAAGGACGACGTCATCATCTCGGACCGCCTCGTCCATGCCTCGCTTGTCGACGGCATCCGCCTCTGCAGCGCCATGCACGACACCATCAAGCATTCCGATATGGAGCACCTCGAGGAGAAGCTGCAGCTCCACGCCGACAAGCGCTTCAAGCTCGTCGTCACCGACGGCGTCTTCTCGATGGACGGCGACACGGCCAAGCTGGACGAGATGGTCCGCATCTGCGGGAAGTACGACGCCATGGTCCTCGTCGACGACTCCCACTCGTCGGGCTTCATCGGCAAGACCGGCCGGGGCACGCACGAGAAGTGCGGGGTCGTCGGCCAGATCGACGTCATCACGACGACCTTCGGCAAGGCCCTCGGCGGGGCGTCGGGGGGCTGCGTCAGCGGCCGCCGCGAGCTCGTCGAGATGTGCCGGCAGCGGGCCCGGCCGTACCTCTTCTCGAACACCATCGCCCCGGTCGTCGTCGAGGGCGTCCTGAAGGTCATGGACATCATCTCCAAGTCGACCGAGCGGCGGGACAAGCTCGAGCGCAACGCGGCCTACTGGCGCAAGGGCCTGACCGAGGCCGGGTTCGTCCTCAAGGAAGGGGACACGCCCATCGTCCCGGTCATGCTCTTCAACGCCAAGCTGGCCCAGGACGTCTCCCGGGCGCTCTACGACGAGGGTATCTACGCCATCGGCTTCTTCTTCCCCGTCGTCCCCCAGAGCCAGGCCCGCATCCGGACCCAGATCTCGGCCGGCCACGAGACGCACCACCTCGACAAGGCCCTCGCGGCCTTCGCCAAGGTGGGCCAGCAATTCGACATCCTGGGCAAGACGAAGCAGGAGATCATCGCCAAGTACGGGATGTAACGGTCAGATCGACGACGAAAGGGGCTGTCCCCCCAGCGGGGACAGCCCCTTTTTTTTCTTGACGTTCAGACGGCCGGGGCCGTCCCTTTTACAGCCTTCGCCCGGGACAGGAGCGAGACGATGACGAGCGTCAGAAAGCTCAATGGGATCGAGACGATCCCCGGGTTCTTCAGGGGAAAGGGCGCCGTCAGCGGGTCCTTGCCGTAGAGCTCGTACATCGTCGGCGAGAACAGGATCAGGCCGATCGAAGAGGACACGCCGACGAAGATGGAGGCCGTGATGCCGCGCGCGGTCGTCCGCTTCCAGAAGAGCATCATGACGATCGAGGGGAGGTTGGCCGACGCGGCCACGGCGAAGGCCAGCCCGACCAGGAAGGTGACGTTGACCCCCTTGAACAGGATGCCCAGGACGATGGCCAGCGCGCCGACGGCGAAGGCGACGACCTTGCCGGCCGCGACCTTCTGCTTGTCGCTCTTGATGACCTTGGCGTAACGGTCGAGCAGGTCGTGGGCGACCGCGCCGGAGGAGGCGATGATCAGCCCGCTGACCGTCCCGAGGACCGTGGCGAAGGCGATGGCCGAGATCATGGAGAACAGGAACGTTCCGAAGGACCGGGCCAGCAGGGGCGCCGACATGTTGTCGTCGAGGAGGTTGACGGTCCCGTTGGTCAGCGCCCCGAGGCCCATGAACAGGGTCAGGATGTAGAAGAAGCCGATAGCGGCGATGGCCACGATCGTCGATTTCCGGGCCGCCGCCGCGTTGGGAACGGTGTAATAGCGGATAAGGATGTGCGGCAGCGCGGCCGTGCCCAGGAAGAGGGCCAGCATCAGGGACAGGAAATCGATCCGGTCGGTCGCCGAGCCCTGGATCTTGAAGCGCTGTCCCGGACGGAGGATCTTATTGCCGGCGGCGAAAACGGGATAGTAGACCGTCACCCGGCCGCCGTTGTCGTCGAACGAGGCGTTCTTCCACAGCTTGACCCGGCTCCGGGGATCGCCGACGGTCGACAGGAACTTGAAGGGACTGAGACTGCCGGTCGCGGCCTCGTCCCCGGTTTTTCCGGCGATGGCCTCCATGTTGCCGACCGTGGCCAGCTGGTTCTCCTTGGAGGCCGGGGCGCCGTTCACCGTCTGGGTCCCGTCGGCGAGCTTGGCCGCGAACTGGGATTCGAGCAGCTTGACCGCTCCGGTCGCCGCGTCCTTCTCGGCCTTCCACCAGCTTTCGCGGCCGTCCCGGAACAGCTTGACGAAACGGAGGCCCTTGGCTTCGCGGACGGCCGCGATCTGCCATGACCCGTCGTCGAGGACGAGCCCCCCCGAGGCTTCGGTCGCCGTCAGGGTCTGATACTCCCGGAACGGGACCCGGCCGCCCTGATCGGGCTTCGTGGACAGGCCGCGGATGAGCACGACGGTGACCAGCACGAGCGAGAAGACGAGCAGGAGCGTGCCCTTGATGAACTGCACGTACGTCGTCGAGGTCATGCC
>JAPKZE010000380.1 GCA_026393955.1 Candidatus Aminicenantota bacterium | reverse complement strand
AGTCGCCGGGGAGATAGGAGACCCAGTATTCCGCGTCGCCGGCCCGATAGACATAGGGGCGCTCGTCGTGAACGCGGGACAGGGCCCGGATCCCGAAGGGGCTCAGGAATTCCTTCTCGTCGAGCATGACCGTCAGCACCCGGCGGAGGTTGGCCTCGTTCAGGATCGACGCCAGGAGCCGGCCGTCGTGCCCGGGCTTCCCCGGATCGTGGATAAAGGCCCTCAATTCGGGATGGGCCTCGAGATACCCGGCCAAAGGCGAGCCCAGCTCGGGGTATTTCTTCAGCAGCTTGCCTCCGAAGACGGTCACCGCGCAGAGGGGCAGCAGGCCGACCATGGAGCGGACCTTCAGACGTTCGGCCCGTCCGTCAGGCGAGCGGAGGACGTCGTAAAAGAAGCCGTCCCCCTCGTCCCACATCCCGCCGTCCTCGCCCGGCCGGACCATCCCCGAGGCGATCATGAGGTAGTGGCCGTAGAACTTCTTGGCCAGGTCGAGATAGGCCGGGTTGGCCAAGGCCAGCTCGGCGCTGATCTCGAGCATGTTCTGGCAGAAGAGGGCCATCCAGGCCGTGCCGTCGGCCTGTTCCAGGAACCCTCCGGTCGGCAGCGGCGAAGAGCGGTCGAAGACCCCGATATTGTCCAGGCCCAGGAATCCCCCTTCGAAGGCGTTGTTGCCGGTGCGGTCCTTCCGGTTCACCCACCAGTTGAAGTTGAGGAGCAGCTTGTGGAAGCAGCGCTCGAGCCAGGCGATGTCCCCCTGGCCGCGCTGCCCCTTCTCCAGAAGGTAGGTGTAGATGGTCGACCAGGCATGGACCGGCGGATTGACGTCCCCGAAATTCCACTCGTAGGCCGGGATCTGGCCGCTCGGATGGAAGTAACGGTTGCTGAGGAAGAGCTCCAGCTGGTCCTTGCCGAAGTCCTGGTCGACCAGCGTCAGGGCCGTGACATGGAAGGCCAGGTCCCAGGCGGCGTACCAGGGATACTCCCATTTGTCCGGCATCGAGACGACGTCGGCGTTGACCATATGGCCCCAGCGGTCGTTGCGGATGGAGCGCTGATTGGCATTGTACGGCTGGATGCCGTGCTGCTTGAGCCACCGGCCGACGTCGTAGTAGAAGAACTGCTTGGACCAAAGCATCCCGGCCAGGGCCTGGCGCATGACCAGGGCCTGATCGGCGTCGAGCGAGGGCGGGATGATCTCCGCATAGAACTCGTCCGCTTCCCCGAGCCGGGTCTTGAAGACGGATTCGAAGGCCTTGCCGAACTGCCCGCCCAGCGTGCCCTGGGAATTCCCCTTCGCCCGGTCGCTGAGCCGCAGGCGGACCGTGCGGGATCCTCCGGCCTCCACCGTGAGCGGGTAATGGGCCGCGACCTTCGTCCCCTTCTTCTTGGGGTTGATCGCGTCCTTCTTCCCGTGGATCATGTAGTTGCCGATGCCGTCTTTCACATAAGGCGAGGGATTGGGAATGCCGAGCAGCCGCTCCATGTTGGTCTCGTTCTCGGTGAAGAGGAGCGCTGCGGCGTCCTCGGCGAAAAAGAAGCGGTCCCCGAGATCGCGATGCTTGAGCGCCGCGATCCCGCCGGACTTGTTCTGGGCCAGCTGCTTTATGGACGGACGGACGGCCGCCTCCCCCCAGGACCAGTCGTTGCGGAACCAGAGCGTGGGCAGAAGATGGAGCGCCGCCGCCTCCGGGCCCCGGTTGTGGACGGTGATCCGGATGAGCAGGTCCTCGGGCGAGGCCTTGGCGTATTCCACGAAGACGTCGAAATAGCGGTCCTGGTCGAACACCCCGGTGTCGAGCAGCTCGTATTCCGGCTTGCCCCGGCCGCGGTCGCGGTTGGTCGCGACCAGGTTATCGTACGGGTAGGCCGCCTGGGGGTACTTGTAGAGGTACTTCATATACGAATGGGTCGGCGTCGAATCGAGGTAGAAGTAATATTCCTTCACATCCTCGCCGTGGTTGCCCTCGCTGTTGGTCAGCCCGAACAGGCGCTCCTTCAGGATCGGGTCGTTGCCGTTCCAGAGGGCCAGCCCGAAGCAAAGGCGCTGGCGGTCGTCGGAGACGCCGGCCAGGCCGTCCTCGCCCCAGCGGTAGGCCCGCGAACGGGCGTGGTCGTGGGTGAAGTAGTTCCAGGCGTCGCCGCTTTC
>JAPKZE010000174.1 GCA_026393955.1 Candidatus Aminicenantota bacterium | reverse complement strand
ACTTGTCGCAAAAAGAGTGGTTAACTAGGTTTGTGGCTTTAATGTTGACAGCATTCTTAGGATTGTTTTTAGTTGATAAACTAGTGTCATTTGGAACACCGTTGTTGTCTCAAGAGCGTCGTGGCCGTCTATCACAAGCACCCCGCGGCCGACCAGAGCACCGTCGGGTCCTACCGCCGGATGCTCGTCGAGCGGCTCTTCAACGATATGATCAACGAGCGGCTCACCGAGATCGCCCAGAAGCCCGATCCGCCGTTCCTCGGCGCCGTCTCGAGCCGGGGGCGGTTCGTCGGCTCCAAGGACGCCTACGTCCTCTCGGCCCTCGTCGGTGACGGCGGCATCCCCAAGGGGCTCCGGGCCCTCTACACGGAAGGGGAGCGGGTGGCCCGCTTCGGCTTCACGGCGACCGAGCTCGAGCGCCGCAAGGCGACCGCCATGCGCTACTTCGAGCGGGCCCTGGCCGAGAAGGAGACCGCGGACTCCAACAGCTACGCGGAGGAGTTCACCCGGGCCTTCCTCGAGGGCGAGCCGACGCCCGGCATCCAGTACGAGTACGACCTGCACAAGCTCTTCCTGCCCGGCGTCAGCCTCGAAGAGGTCAACGCCCTGGCCCGCGAGTGGATGACCGACCGGAACCGGGTCGTCATGGCCAGCCTGCCGGAGAAGCCCGGCGTGGCCGTGCCGACCGAGGCCGAGCTCCGGAAGGTCCTGGCGGACGTCCAGACCGAGATGGGCATCGCCGCCTACAAGGACACGACGACGGACGCGCCGCTGCTGGCCACGGAGCCGGCGGCGGGCGAGATCGTCGCGCGGCGCGAGATCCCCGAGGTCGGCGTCACCGAGTGGACGCTTTCGAACGGCGCCCGCGTCGTTCTCAAGCCGACGAAGTTCAAAGAGGACGAGATCCTCTTCCAGGCCACGAGCCCGGGCGGCATCTCGATCGCCGAGGACATGAACCTCGTCCCGGCCAACACGGCCGACCAGGTCGTGCCGGCGGGAGGGCTGGGCGTCTTCAGCGCCGTCGACCTCGAGAAGAAGCTGGCCGGAAAAGCTGTCAACATCCGGCCGTCCATCGACGAGCTCGAGGAGGGCCTGTCGGCGAGCGCCTCGCCCAAGGACGCCGAGATCCTCTTCCAGCTCGTCTACATGACCTTCACCGAGCCGCGGCCCGACCCGGTCGTCTTCGACGTGTTCAAGTCCCAGATCAAGACCTACCTCGAGAACCGGACCAAGAGCCCGGAGACGGTCTTCACCGACACCCTGCGCACGACGCTGCAGCGGGACCAGCCCCGCTTCCGGCCCATGACGGTCGAGGAGATCCCCCTGCTCAGCCTGGAGAAGTCCCTGGCCTTCTACCGCGACCGGTTCGCCGACGCCAGCGATTTCACCTTCGTCCTGGTCGGCAACCTGGACCTGGCCTCGATCGAGCCGCTCGTCAAGCGCTACCTGGCCTCGCTGCCGTCCCTGAACCGGAAGGAGACCTGGAAGGACTGGCGGGTCTCGCCGCCCGAGGGCGTCGTCAAGCGGACCGTCGAGAAGGGCGTCGAGCCCAAGAGCATGACCGCCATCGTCTTCTCCGGTCCCTTCAAGGACGATCCCGGCAGCCGCATCAACATCCGGGCGGCCGGGCAGATCCTCGAGAGCCGCCTGCGCAAGCTCCTGCGCGAGAAGCTCAGCGGCACCTACGACGTGAGCGTCCGGCCGTCCTACGGCCGGATCCCCCGCGAAGAGTTCCGCGTGTCGATCGACCTCGGCACGGACCCGGGCCGCATGGACGAGATGACCAAGGCCATCTTCTCCGAGATCAAGAAGATGCAGAAGAAGGGTCCGACCGGCCCGGAGGTCGACGAGATCCGCCTGGCCGAGTCCCGCAGCTACGAGACCGACAGCCGCCAGAACGGCTGGTGGCTCCAGGAGCTCTCGGACAGCTACTGGCTCGGCGAGGACCCGGCCGCGATCGTCAAATATCTCGATTCGCTCAAGCTCCTGACCCGCGATTCGGTCAAGGCCGCGGCCAAGCTATACTTCAACACCAAGCGCTACGTCCAGGTCACGCTCTATCCGGAGAAGTGATAGGCCGCCTCACTCGTAATGCGTCCACATCCGGATGACCTTGACGGTCCGGATGCCGGCCAGCACCTGGTAGACGAGCCGGTGATGGATATTGATCCGCCTCGAAAAGGCCCCGGCCAGGTCCCCCACGAGCTTCTCGAATTGACTTCCCGGAGCGGGCGGCGTTAGGATTGTCTCAGCAGAGGGTTAACGCTTCCTGAGGTAGGGGGGGTGTCCGTCATGAAAACGCGTGCGGTGGTTCTTCTTTTGTGTTTGGGGGTCTTTCTCGCGTATCCGCAAGCATCTTCTGCTCAGTGGGTGCAGACCTCAGGACCCGAGGGTTGTCATGTCACGGCGCTCGCCGCGGGCGGCGGCAATCTATATTCCGTCGTTGAGGGACACGGGTTCTTCATGTCTTCGGATAACGGGGCCCGCTGGAGGGTTGTCAAGACCGGATTCCCGCCAGAACAGGAATTTGCATGCCTCGCCTGGAGCAACGGAACGCTCTTCGCAGGCTCGAAACAGGGGCTTGTGCTGTTCTCGAGGGACGACGGCGCCGTCGCGACCGGCGGCGCGGACGGCCTGGTGCGCCTCTTCGACGCCGGGAGCGGAAAGCCGATCGGGGAGTTTTCCGGACACACGGGCGACGTGTACGACGTCGCGTTCGCGCCCGACGGCGCG
>JAPKZE010000129.1 GCA_026393955.1 Candidatus Aminicenantota bacterium | reverse complement strand
GATGTCGACGGCGTCCTTTCGACGGTCATGCTGAAGAAAGCCCTGACCACGCTGGGCGCCCAGGTCGACTACTTCATCCCGGAGCGCCTGACCGACGGCTACGGCATCAAGGACGAGCACGTCCGCATCCCGGTCGAGCGCGGCGCGTCCCTGGTCATCAGCGTGGACTGCGGCATCAAGTCCGTCGAGTTCACCGCCCGGGCCCGGGAACAGGGCATCGACGTCATCATCACCGACCATCATCGTCCCGGCGACGCGCTGCCCGCGGCGGCGGCCGTGCTCAATCCGGTCCTGCCGGATTCCGGCTATCCGGACGCGGGTCTGGCCGGCGTCGGGGTCACCTTCAAGCTCGTCCAGGCCCTGCTCGAGAAGGCCGGCCGTCCCGCCGGTCTGCCCCACTACATGAAGCTCGTCTCGATCGGCACGGTCGCCGACGTCGCCGAGCTCAAGGGCGAGAACCGGCTCTTCGTCAAGCTCGGCCTCAAGGGGCTGCGCGACGTCGCCAATCCCGGCCTGCGCAGCCTGATCGAGGCCTGCGGCCTCAGGAGCCGCACGATCTCCGAGGGCGACCTCGGCTTCCGTCTCGGGCCCCGGATCAACGCCGCCGGCCGGATGGGCCAGACCGATCTCGCGGTCCGCCTCTTCTTCTCGGAGGACCCGGCCGAGACCCTGGCGCTCGTCCAGAAGCTCGACGACCTCAACGCCCAGCGGCAGAAGACGGAGGAGCGGATCTTCAACGAGGCCAAGGACCGGGTCGAGACGCGCGGGCTCGACAAGAAGTACAAGTGCCTCGTCCTGGGCAGCCCCGACTGGCACCGCGGCGTCATCGGCATCGTCGCCTCCAAGCTCAAGGACGCCTTCAACCGGCCGGTCGTCCTTTTCCACTACGAGGACGGCAAGGCCCACGGCTCGGGCCGGAGCATTTCCGAGGTCCCGCTGATCGATCTCCTGGAGGACTGCAAAGAGCATTTCACGAGCTACGGCGGGCACCGGCTGGCCGTGGGCTGCACCCTGCCGACGGCCGGCCTGGCCGCGTTCCGGGCCGCGCTCAACCCGCTGGCCGACGCCCGCATCCCCGAGGACAGCCTGAAGAAGAAGATCAAGATCGACGGGCCCCTCGCGTTCGCCGACGTCGACGAGCGGTTCATGGGGGTCTTCGCTCTGCTCGTCCCGTTCGGCGTCGGCAATCCCAAACCCCTGTTCATGGCCGACAACGTCGAGGTCATCAGCGACCCCCAGGTCCTGAAGGGCAAGCACCTGAAGTTCCTGGCCCGCCAGGACGGCCGGGTCCTCGAGGCCCTGGGCTGGGACAAGGCCGACTGGCGCCACCTGATCCGCCGCGGCAGCCGGGTCAGCCTGGCCTTCTCGCTCATGACCTCGGAATACCTCGGCGAACGGAAGGTCAACCTGTCCCTCGAAGACCTGAGGACCTGAGACGATGAGCGCTCAACGGGCTTCGGCGCCGGTGAGGCTCGCCCGGCTGGCCGCGGCCGTCCTCATGATCGCGCTGTCCGTGACCGTCGCCGTCCGGCTGGCCGGCCGGCGCGGCGGGCCCCTTCCCGCGGCCGTCGCTCCGCCGCCCGCGGACCGGGTCGTCGACGTCAAGGAGCGGGTCCGTCATCAGGAGTTCCGCGACGGGCGGCCGGTCGCCGACATCCGCGGGGCGAGCTTCTTCCGCGGCCCGGACGGGCGCAACCACCTCCAGGGCTCCGTCGAGATCGTCAACCTCGATCCGGCGGGCGGGACCGTCTCGCGGCTCACGGCCGACGAGGTCGAGTACGACCCGGGCTCGCTCCGATTCACGGTGTCCGGCCGGGTCCGCGTCGAGGCGGGCGGCGTCGTCCTCGAAGGGGAATCTTTCGAATACGACAAGACGGCCGGTCTTTTCGGAACGACCGGCGGCGGCCGCTTCGCGTCCGAGGCGACGAGCGGCCGGGCGGCCGAGATCTCCTATCGGGAAAGCGCGGGCGAGGTCCGTCTGGGCGGCGGTTTCCGGGTCGAGATCGGGCCGAAAGACCGGACCGGGCAGCTCCTGGTCTTCGAGGGCGATGCCTTCACCTTCGAACGCCGCGAGCGTCGCGGCCGGGCGGACGGGCGGGCCGCGCTCCAAGGCGCCGGGTTCAGGGGCGCGGCGGCGGCCGTCTCGTTCATCACTTCTCCGGACGAGTCGTCCCTCGAATCGGCCGTCCTCGAGGGCGATGCCGCGGTCGTTTTCGGCGGGCCGGCGACGCCGGGCGGGGGTCGCGGCGAGATCCGCGCCGAACGGATCGCCGTCGCTTTCGCCGGCGGCCCGTCCGGTCCGCTCTCGATCGAGGCCTCGGGCGGCTCCAGCCTCTCGATGAGGTCCGCTGCGGACCGGGCGGAGACGGTTCTCGCCCCGACGGTCGTTCTGACCTTCGACCGCGGCAGCGGCCGGACGGCCTGGTCCGCTTCGGGCGGCATCCGGGCCGGGATCACGGCCGCCGACGGCACGAGACGCACGCTCGAAGGCGCCGCGGCCGCGTTCGACGCGGCCGGAGTGCTCGGCGTGACCGGCGGATCCGGGCGCCCCGCCGTCGCCGATTCCGCCGATGTCCGGATCGAGGCGCCCTCGATCTCCGTCGCTACGGCCACGAGAGAGCTCTCCGCCTCGGGCGGTGTCGCCGCGGTTCTCAGGGGAGGGGAGGGACGGCGGCCGGTCGGGTTCTTCACCCCGCGGGAAGATGTGTCCGTCTCGAGCGAACGGCTGGTCCTCCGGCCGGAGACCTCGACGTCGGCCTTCTCCGGGAACGTCCTGGCGCGCCAGGGGACGGACACCCTCCGGGCTGAGGAGATCGAGCTCTCCGGCGACACGGGCCGGATGAGCGGCCGGGGAGGCATCTCCGTCACGCTGACCGGGGCCGCGGACGGCCAGTCCGGGGTCCGGGCGATCGAGCTCCGGGGCCAGGACATGGCCTACCTGCCTGATACGAGGACCGTGATCCTGTCCTCGAAAGCCTCGGCCGGGCTTCGGGAAGCGCGGCTCGAGGCCGGGACGGTCTCGGCCGTCCTCGCCCGCGAGGGCCGGGGCCTCGAATCGCTCACGGCCCGGACGGCGGTCGTCGTCTCCAAGGGCCGTTTCGAGGGCCGGGCCGAGGCCGCGTCCTACCTGGCGGACGGCGAGCGGATCACGCTCACCGGGGGTCCCGTTCTGACCGACGGCAAGGGCGGTTCCGCCCGGGGGGTCAAATTGACTTTCGATCTGGCCGATGATAAGATTTTGATCGAGAATGAGGGACCGGGAAGAGCGACGGCCGTCGTCAGATCGTGAGCCATGAAGGGTTCCCTGAAAGCGGTTGATCTCGAGAAGAGCTTCGGGCGCAAGAAGGTCGTCGACAAAGTCTCGGTCAGGATCGACGCAGGGGAGATCGTCGGCCTGCTCGGGCCGAACGGCGCCGGAAAGACGACGACGTTCTCGATGATCCTCGGTCTGGTCGCCCAGGACGGCGGCCGGGTCTTCCTTAGAGACGAGGACATCACCGACCTGCCGATGTACCTGCGGGCGAGGCGGGGCCTCGTCCTTCTCCCCCAGGAGCCGTCGGCCTTCCGGAAGCTGACCGTCGCCGAAAACCTCCTGGCCGTCCTCGAGACCAGGCCTTCGGCCGCGGCCTCCCGGGCCGCCCGGGTCGGCGCCGCCCTCGAGGAATTCGGCCTGGACAAGCTGGCCGGGGCCCGGGCCCTGACGCTGTCCGGCGGCGAGCGCCGCCGCCTCGAGATCGCCCGGGCCGTCGTCATGGACCCGGATTTCATTCTCCTCGACGAGCCGTTCACGGGTATCGATCCCCTGTCGGTCCGCGACCTTCAGGCGATCATCCGGGCGCTCCGGGCCAAGGGCCTCGGCGTATTGCTGACCGATCACGCCGTCCGGGAGACGCTCGAGATCACGGACCGGGCCTACATCGTCGGAGGCGGCCGCATCCTCAAGGAGGGCACGCCCGCGGAGATCGTTTCCTCCGACGAAGTGCGCAAGAGCTATTTGGGCGACCAGTTCCGTCTTTAGGAGAGAGGGATACAGACCGATGACGCTCAGGCAGAGACTCGACCAGAGGCAGGTGCAGAAGCTCATCCTGGCCCCGGCCCTCCAGCAGGCCATCAAGCTCCTGCCGCTGACCAACCTCGAGCTCATCGAGGTCATCGACGAGGAGCTCGCCCAGAATCCCATGATCGAGATCGAGGACGAGGCCCGCGAGGGCACGGCCAAGGACAGCGAGACCGTGGCCGCCGAGGAGGCCGGGGTCAAGAACAGGGACAGCGTCCTCGACGGGCTGAGCCTCGAATCGACCGAGCCGAAGATCACCGGCGATCCGTCCGTCGACAACATCCTGGCCGGCTTCCAGGAATATCTCGACGAGGGCTTCCGCCCCCATTTCCATGAGAGCCGCGAGGCCGTCTCGCTCGAGAACACGATCTCGCGGACGCCCTCGCTCTGGGACCACCTGAATTGGCAGGCCGCGCTGACCTTCTTCGAGGCCTCGGACCAGGAGATCGCCCAGTTCATCATCGGCAATATCAACGAGGACGGCTATCTGACGTCCCCCGTCGAGGAGATCGCCCGGCTGTCGCAGACGGCGCCGGAGAAGGTCGAGGCCGTCCGGGCCAAGATCAAGACCCTCGACCCCGTGGGCTGCGGCAGCCTGGACCTGCGCGAGGCGCTGCTCGCGCAGATGGACCATCTCCAGGTCGGGGACGAAATGGCTCGGACGATCGTGACCCAGCACCTGCCGCTCCTCGAACGGTCCGATTACGCCCATCTGGCCAAGTTGCTGGGAGCCTCCCTCGGTGAGATCCGGGCGCGTATCGACGTGATCAAGGGCCTGGACCCGGCCCCGGGGCGGAAGTACAGCGAGGAGAAGACGAGCTACGTCGTCCCGGACATCAACGTCACCAAGGAAGGCGACGAGTGGACGATCGTCCTCAACGACGAGGGCCTGCCCCGCCTCCGCATCAGCGGCTTCTACCGCCAGCTCCTGGCCAAGGCGGGCGCGGGCGAGCCCGAAGCCTACCGCTTCCTCAAGGACAATCTGAAGAAGGCCCTCTGGTTCATGCGCAGCCTCGACCAGAGGAACCAGACGATCTACAAGGTCGCCCGGTTCATCGTCGACCGCCAGAAGGAGTTCTTCGACAAGGGCATCGACTACATCAAGCCCCTGACCCTGATGGAGATCGCCCAGGACATCGGCGTCCACGAATCGACCGTCGGGCGCGTCGTGGCCAACAAGTACATGATGACCCCCCGCGGCGTCTTTTCGCTGAAGTACTTCTTCCACAAGTCCCTGCAGGGGAGCTACGGCGAGGACGTTTCGTCCCTCAAGGTCAAGGACAAGATCCGCAAGCTCGTCGACGCCGAGAACAGGGACAATCCTCTGAGCGACATCGAGATCGGCGATCTCCTGGCCCGGGAGGACCTGCGCATCGCCCGGCGCACGGTGGCCAAGTATCGCAACCAGCTCGGCATCGAGCCCTCCCACATCCGGAAAAGAAGGTCCAGCATGGAGGAGAAAGCATGAACGTCCACTATACGGCGCGCAAGACGGCCCTGACGCCCGAGATCCAGGCCTATTGCGAGAAGCGGCTGGCCCGCCTGAAGGACCTCGTCGACGCCGTCCTCGACGTCAACGTCATCCTCAACATCCAGAGGACCCGGAACAAGGCCGAGATCCATGTCCGGGCCAAGGGCGTCGGCTACGTCGTCATCGAGGAGACCCCGGACATGATGAATTCCCTGAACCGGGCCTTCGATACCTTGGAGACGCGGATCCGCAAGGACCGGGCCAAGTGGCGCGAGAAGAAGCGGCGGGGCGGGCGGGAGCGCAAGGCTCTGGCCCCGGCGGTCGCCGTGCCGGAACCCGAGAACAGGGTCATCCGGGCCAGCTTCTTCTCGCTCAAGCCCATGTCGCTCGAGGAGGCCATCATCCAGCTCGACGCCAAGGCCAAGGAGGTCTTCCTGTTCCGGCGCGAGGGCTCCCAGGAATGGGCCGCCGTCTACCGGCGCAAAGACGGCCAGTACGGGCTCATCGAGCCCTGACGGGCGGCGGGGGAGAAGAATGAAGCTGCACGCGCTCCTCGACGACGGACTGGTCCTGCCGCGCCTGGAAGCCCGCGACCGGACGGGCGTTCTCCGCGAGATGGCGGCCCGGCTGGAGGCCCGGCACGCGCCCGGCCTCGACGACAGTCTCCTCGACAAGCTCCTGAAGAGGGAGGAGCTGGGCACCACGGCGATCGGCAAGGGGGTGGCCGTGCCCCACTGCCGGGCCAAGGGCCTCACGGCCCCGGCCCTTCTGCTCGGCCTCTCGCCGGATGGGGTCGCCTTCGATGCGGTGGACGGCAAGCCCTCCCACGTCTTCTTCCTCCTGGTCTCGCCCGAGGACAATCCGGGCGCCGGGCTCCGGCTGCTGGCGGCGATCGCCGGCCTCGTCCGGAGGTCGCGGGGCCTCTCGTCGAAGCTGATCAAGGCGCCGACGCCGGAGGCCATCATCGGCGTCCTCCAAGCCGAGGAGGAGAAGCCGCGTGCCTGACGGACCGGCCGGCGCGCCCCCGGAATCGCCGGAGCAGACGACCCTCTCGGCCGGTTTGCTGAGGATCTTCGGCCTGGGGACCCTCATTCTCGGCGACAGCGGCATCGGCAAGAGCGAGAGCGCGCTCGAGCTCATCTCCCGCGGCCACCGGTTCATCGCCGACGACGTCGTCCAGATCCGGATCGGCCCGAAGGGCGACCTCGTCGGGACGGCCCCGGCCTTGAGCCGCAACTTCATGGAGATCCGGGGCCTCGGCATCATCAACATCCGGGCCATTTTCGGACCGAAGTCGCTGGCCCGGGAGGCCCGGGTCGACCTGGTGATACGCCTGAAGAAGTGGCGGCGCGGCTACGAGGTCGACCGTCTCGGGCTCAAGTCCGGGGACGACCTGACCGTGCTGGGCCGCAAGATCCCCCAGCTGGCCATCCCCGTCGCCCCGGGCCGGAACATCGCCACGCTGATCGAGGTCGCCTGCAAGGTCCACCTCCTCCGCAAGAAGGGCTACAGCGCGCCGGACGAGATCATCCGCCGACTGGACCGCGTCCTGACATGAGAGATTCCATGACCCGCCCCGCCAAGGACAACCGCTTCCTCATCGTCACCGGCCTGTCGGGCTCGGGCAAGACCGTGGTCAGCCGGGCCCTCGAGGACTTCGGCTACTACTGCATGGACAACCTGCCGGCCAAGCTCATCCCGGATTTCGTCGACCTCTGGCTCCGCGAAGAGGTCGAGATCGACCGGGCGGCCCTGGTCATCGACATCCGCGAGCCGCGCTTCCTGGCCGACTTCCCTGAGGTCTTCCGGGAGATCCGCAGGAAGGTCCCGGCGCGGCTCATCTTTCTCGAAGCGGCGGACGAGTCCCTGGCCAAGCGCTTCAACGAGACGCGGCGGCCGCACCCGATGGCCCCGCGCAAGCCCATCCTCGAGGGGGTCCGGATCGAGCGGAAGAAGCTCCTGGCCATCCGCCGGATGGCCGACGAGGTCGTCGACACGTCGGGGCTCAATATCTACCAGCTCAAGGACATCATCGCCGAGCGCATCCTGCGGCGGAAGCGGCCGCGGACCCAGGTCGTGCTGACGAGCTTCGGCTACAAGCACGGCCTGCCCCTCGAATCCGACCTCGTCTTCGACACGCGGCTCCTGCCGAACCCGTTCTATGTCGAGCGGCTGAGGACGCGGACCGGCAAGACGCCGAGCGTCCGCAAGTTCGTCCTGTCCTCGCCCGGGACGCGGCCGTTCCTGAAGGAGCTCTTTAGGTTCGTCGACTTCGCCCTGCCCCGCTTCGCCCGGGAGGGCAAAACGACCGTGGCCGTCGCCGTGGGCTGCACCGGGGGCAAGCACCGCTCGGTGGTCGTCGCCGAGGAGCTGCGGGCCCATCTCAAAGCGGCGGGCGCGGACGTCAGGATCTTTCACCGGGACCTTTATAAATAAGCCGGTTTGTCATACAATAGCGGACTGATCGGGAGAGCACATTCATGATCGGAGGCATCATCGTCTGCCACGGCCGCATGGCCGAGGAGCTGTTGAACGCCTTGACGATCATCCTCGGCGAGGCGCCCAACATCGAGGCCATCTCGATCGGCTGGTACGACGACGTCGAGGACTCGAAGAAGAAGATCGCCCAGAGCATCAAGCGCGTCGACCAGAAGAACGGCGTCGTCATCTTCACCGACATGTTCGGCGGGACGCCCTCCAACCTGAGCTTCAGCTTCTACAAGGAAAACCAGGTCGAGATCATCACCGGGGTCAACCTGCCGATGCTGATCAAGTTCGTCTCTCTCCAGCGCGCCAACAACCTCAAGGACGTGGCCAAGAAGGTCGTCGACCAGGGCAAGAAGAACGTCCACCTCGTCAGCGCCCTGCTCAAGACGCGGACCAAGTAGCCCGCCGATGCTCGACAAGACCGTCATCATCCGCAACAAGCTGGGCCTGCACGCCCGGGCCGCGGTCAAGTTCGTCAACCTGGCCAACCGCTTCAGCGCCTCGGTCAAGATCGTCAAGAACGGCGACGAGATCGACGGCAAGAGCATCCTCGGCATCCTGACCCTGGCCGCGACCCAGGGCACGTCGATCCGTCTCGTCACCGCGGGCAAGGACGAGGAGGCGGCCATGGCCGCGCTCAGCGAGCTCATCGCCAACCGCTTCGACGAGAAGGAGTGACCCGGATGGACATCACCCGCCTGCGCGGCATCGGGGTCTCGCCGGGGATCGCCATGGGCGAGGCCCTCCTCCCTCGGCGCGTCATCTTCACTTCGCGCAAGGAGATCGTCGCCGACGATCAGGTGCCGGACGAGCTCAAGCGGCTCCGCCAGGCCCTCGACCGCACCCGCAGTCAACAATCTGTATTCCTTTTACTTTTTGCTTTAATTTGCTTTGCAACAATATTTATAAACTCCAAGCACAGCGCGCCAGCACGTCAACAATCTGTATTCCTTTTACTTTTTTTTGTTACAACAAATGCAAAACCGATGTGGAGTAATATTAAAGGAATACGGATTGTTGTTGTGCTGAAAGTGGATCTTTGAGTATTTAAATATACCTGCGGGATTGGGAGAACGACCCGTGTCCGCGCCGTCGGCGTCGTGGTGCC
>JAPKZE010000491.1 GCA_026393955.1 Candidatus Aminicenantota bacterium | reverse complement strand
AGGCCCACTTCGCCAAGTTCGACGAGTCGGTCGACATGGACATCCGGCTGGGCGTCAATCCCAAGTACTCCGACCAGATGGTCCGCGGCACGGTCGTCCTGCCCCACGGCACGGGCAAGACCAAGAAGATCTGCGTCATCGCCGCGGGCGAGAAGATCAAGGAGGCCGAGGAGGCCGGGGCCGACTACTTCGGCGGCGACGAGATCATCGAGAAGATCTCCGGCGGCTGGATCGACTTCGACATCGTCATCGCGACGCCCGACGTCATGCGCGGCGTCGGCAAGCTCGGCCGCATCCTGGGCACCAAGGGCCTCATGCCCAACCCCAAGTCCGGCACGGTCACCTTCGACGTCCGCAAGGCCGTCGAGGAGACCAAGGCCGGCAAGGTCGAGTTCCGGGTGGACAAGACGAGCATCGTTCACTCGACGGTCGGCAAGGTCTCCTTCACCGAGGCCAAGCTGATCGACAACCTGCGGGCCTTCATCCAGGCCATCGCCCACGCCAAGCCGCCGGCCGCCAAGGGCAAGTACATCCGGACGATGTTCGTGTCCTCGACGATGGGCCCATCCTTCCGGATTTCCGAGGACATCCTAGAGAGCTAGAGGAGAGCGCCGTGAAGAAGGAAGACAAGCAACCCATCGTCCAGACGCTCGAGCGCCTGTTCGAGACGAACGACACCTACTACCTGGTCGACTTCAAGCGGATGAAGGTCGCCCAGGCGGTCGAGCTGCGCAAGACCCTGCGCAAGAACGCCTTCGCCTACAAGGTCATCAAGTACCGGCTGGCCCTGCGGGCCCTCGGCGGGAAGTGCCCCGAGGCCCTGCGGCCGTTCTTCCAGAAGCCGACGGCCATCGCCTTCGCCGACAAGGACCCCGTCCGGCTGGCCAAGATCCTCAAGGACTTCTCCAACCAGGGGAAGATCCTGGCGGTCAAGGGCGGCCAGGTCGAGGGCCGGCTCATGCCGGCCGAGCGGTTCGACGAGGTCACCAAGCTCGGCTCCCGCAAGGAGCAGCTCGGCAAGATCGGCTATCTGATGGCCAGTCCGCTCCACCGGCTCATGCGGACCCTGCAGGCCCCCCTCGGCAACCTGGGGATCCTGCTCGGCGAGCTCAAGAAGACGAAAAATACCTGAAATTCCATATTAATTAAGGAGACCGTGACATGGAAAAACTGACCAAGGAACAATTCTTCGCCCACCTGGACACCCTGACGATGCTGGAGCTCTCGGACTACATCAAGGAGTTCGAGTCCCGGTACGGCATCAGCGCCGCCGCGGCCGCTCCCGTCATGATGGCCGGCGCCGCCCCCGCCGCCGAAGCCGCCAAGGCCGAGGAGAAGACCGAGTTCACCGCCGTCCTGAAGACCGTCGGCGACAAGAAGATCAACGTCATCAAGGTCGTCCGCGAAGTCACGAGCCTCGGGCTCAAGGAAGCCAAGGACCTCGTCGACGGCGCTCCCAAGGCGCTCAAGGAAGGCGTGACCAAGGAAGAGGGAGAGGCCATCAAGGCCAAGTTCGCCGAAGTCGGAGCCGTCATCGAGCTTCAGTAAGTGACCCGGTTGGCTGAGCGTCCGTCCGTCCGGTCCCGGAAACGAGGGCACTCGATCTCTGCTTGAGAGTGAGACAACATGGTCAAAGAACCTAGAAAACCGTTCCGCGAGAGGGTCGACTTCTCGAAGATCAAGGCCGTCTTCCCCATGCCTGACCTTCTGGACATCCAGACGCAGTCCTACCGCGAGTTCCTGCAAATGGACCTCCTCCCGGAGGAGCGCAAGGACACCGGCCTCCAGGCCGCGCTGAAGGATGTCTTCCCCATCTCCGACTTCAAAGAGACGACGGAGCTGGAGTTCCTCAGCTATTCGATCGGCACCTGGGAATGCAAGTGCGGCCGGCTCAAGGGGGTCGAGAACTCCCGGGCCAAGTGCAACGCCTGCCAGACCCTCCTTCCCGCGGGCATGGAGCTCTCCGACAAGGATGTCTGCCCGTTCTGCGGCGCGGCCCGGAAGATCGAGCTGCCGCTCTGCGAGCACTGCGGCGACCGTGTCGATCTCCGGATCAAGTACACCCCGATGGAGTGCATCCAGAAGGGCTACACGTATTCCATCCCCCTCAAGCTCAAGGTCCAGCTCGTATCCTGGGAGAAGGACCCGACCACCAAGGTCAAGCGGCTCAAGCACATCAAGCAGCAGGAAGTCTATTTCGGGGACATCGCCCTCATGACCGAGAAGGGCACGTTCATCTTCAACGGGATCGAGCGGGTCGTCGTCAGCCAGCTCCAGCGCTCGCCGGGCGTGTTCTTCCGCCAGGCCGAGGCCAAGGGCTTCTTCATCGCCAAGATCATCCCTTACCGCGGCGCTTGGGTCGAGTTCGAGCACGACGCGAAAAGCCTCCTCTGGGTCCGCCTCGACCGCAAGAAGAAGTTCCTGGCCACCGTGTTCCTCCGGGCCCTCGGCTTCGGCGCCGACGAGGATATCCTCAAGCTCTTCCACAAGATCTCCAAGGTCGTCGTCGAGGACGGCAAGCTCTTCTGGGAGGTCGGGGACGGCCTGGTCGGCCGGACTGCGGCCGAGGACGTCACGGACGCCCGGGGCCGGAAGGTCCTGGCCCCGGCCAAGAAGAAGATCACCCCGGAGGTCCTGGCCGCCCTCAAGGACGCCGGCGTCACCCGGGTGCCGCTCGTCAAGAAGGAGATCCTCGGGGCCTACTCCCTCGTCGCCATCAAGGGCAAGGTCCGGACCAACGAGCCCCTCGAGGACACCCAGCTCGACCTCCTCGTTGCCCGAGCCGAGCCGTTCGAGGTCTTCCATCCCGACGAGGAGCGGGCCGGCCTCATCATCAGCACGACCCTCAAGAAGGACCTGCGCAAGGACCAGCCCGCCGCCCTCGGCGAGATCTACCGCAAGCTGCGGCCGGGCGAGCCCCACACGCAGGAGAGCGCCCACAACCTCTTCCAGAGCCTGTTCTTCAATCCCCAGAAGTACAACTTCTCCCGCATCGGCCGCCTCAAGTTCAACATCAAGCTCGGCCTGGAGACGCCGCTCGAGGACAAGACCCTCTCGCCCGCGGATTACGTCCAGGTCCTCAAGTACCTCCTCAACCTGCGCTTCGGCGAGGGCTCGGTCGACGACATCGACCACCTCGGCAACCGCCGGGTCCGGTCCGTCGGCGAGCTCGTCGAGAACGCCTTCCGCATCGGCCTGACCCGCATGGAGCGGACGATCAAGGAGAAGATGACCATCACCGCCGACCTGGCGGCCGCGATGCCTCAGGACCTCATCAACTCCAAGCCCGTCATCGCCGCGCTGAAGGTGTTCTTCGGCAGCTCGCAGCTGTCGCAGTTCTTGGACCAGATCAACGCGCTGGCCGAGATCACCCATAAGCGGCGCCTCTCGGCCCTCGGCCCCGGCGGCCTCAGCCGCGAGCGGGCCGGCTTCGAGGTCCGCGACATCCAGGCCTCTCACTACGGCCGCATCTGCCCCGTTGAGACGCCGGAAGGCCCGAACATCGGCCTGATCTCCTCGCTCAGCTGCTTCGCCCGGGTCAACGAGTACGGCTTCGTCGAGACCCCCTACCGGAAGGTCGAGAGCGGCAGGATCGTCGACTACGTCAAGGTCCTCCACCCCGGCAGCAGCGACTACAAGATCGGCGACGTCGTCAAGAAGGACGAGATGGCCCGGGCCAGCGACAAGCTCCAGGACCAGAAGGCCCGCCAGTTGCCGGAGGTCGAGCGCTACTGCTACTACCTCTCCGCCTGGGAGGAGGAGAAGCACAACATCGCCCAGGCCAACGCCAAAGTCGACGAGCGCGGCCGCTTCACGGACGATCTCGTCAGCGCCCGCGAGCGCGGCAACTTCAAGTATATCCCCCGCGAGCAGATCCACTACATCGACGTCTCGCCGAAGCAGCTCGTCTCGCTGTCGGCTGCCCTGATCCCGTTCCTCGAGCACGACGACGCCAACCGGGCCCTCATGGGCTCCAACATGCAGCGCCAGGCCGTGCCCCTCCTCCGGCCGGAGGCCCCCCTCATCGGGACCGGCATCGAGGGCCTCGTCGCCGTCGGCTCGGGCGACGTCATCGTCTGCCGCCGCAACGGCGTCGTCGAGTTCGTCGACGCCGAGCGGATCATCGTCCGCGTGGACGAAAAGGAGACCGGACGCAGCTACGACGTCGGGACCGACCTCTACACCCTGATCAAATTCCTCCGCACCAACCAGAACACCTCGACCAACCACCGGCCCATCGTCCGCAAGGGCGACAAGGTTTCCCGCGGCCAAGTCCTGGCCGACAGCTCCTGCACGGACCACGGCGAGCTGGCCCTCGGCCGCAACGTCCTCTGCGCCTTCATGCCCTGGCGCGGCTACAACTTTGAGGACGCCATCATCGTCAGTGAGAAGCTCATCAAGGAGGACATCTTCACCTCTCTCCATATCGTCGAGGAGACGATCGAGGCCCGCGACACCAAGCTCGGCCCCGAGGACATCACCCGGGACATCCCCAACGTCCCCGAGAACCTCCTCCGCAACCTGGACGAGAACGGCATCGTCCGCATCGGCGCGCACGTCAAGTCCGGCGACATCCTCGTCGGCAAGGTCGCGCCGAAAGGGGAGACCCAGCTGTCGCCGGAAGAGAAGCTGCTCAAGGCCATCTTTGGCGAGAAGGCCCTGGACGTCAAGGACGCCTCCCTCTACTGTTCGCCCGGCGTCGAGGGGACCATCATCGACGTCCGCATCTTCTCCCGCCGGGGCATCGAGAAGGGGCCCCGGGCCAAGGCCATCGAGAAGGACGAGATCGCCACGCTCAAGCGCAACCTCGACGACGAGATCGTCATCATGGAGACCGAGAAGTGGGAGAAGGTCCGGGCCCTGCTCAAGGGCTCGGTCGTCGAGAAGAACCAGAAGGTCGGCGGCCAGACCGTCGAAAAGGGCACCAAGCTGACCGAAAAGTTCCTCGAGACCCTCGACTTCGACGACGCCATGAAGCTCAAGCTCGATGACGACGAGGACCGCGACCGCGAGATCAAGGACCTCGACAAGAAGGTCAAGCGCCAGATCGAGGCCCTCCGCTCCATCTTCAAGGAGAAGGTCGAAAACCTCAAGAAAGGCGACGAGCTCGCTCCCGGCGTCATCCAGTCCATCAAGGTCTTCATCGCCATGAAGCGGAAGCTGTCGGTGGGGGACAAGGTCTCCGGCCGCCACGGCAACAAAGGCATCGTCGCCAAGATCGTGCCCGAGGAGGACATGCCCCGGCTGCCCGACGGCCTGCCGGTCGAGATCGTCCTCAATCCGCTCGGCGTGCCCTCCCGCATGAACGTCGGCCAGATCCTCGAGACCCACGCCGGCTGGGCCGCCCGGACCCTCGATATCTGGATGGCCACGCCGGTTTTCGACGGCGCCAGCGAGAACGAGATCAAACAGCTCCTGAAGAAGGCCGGATTGCCCGAGAGCGGCAAGACCGTCCTCTTCGACGGTGTCGCCGGCGAGCTCTTCGACCAGGAAGTGACGGTCGGCTACATCTATATGATGAAGCTCTACCACCTCGTCGACGACAAGATCCACGCCCGCTCGACCGGCCCATACTCCCTGATCACCCAGCAGCCCCTCGGCGGCAAGGCCCAGTTCGGCGGCCAGCGCTTCGGCGAGATGGAGGTCTGGGCCCTCGAGGCCTACGGCGCCGCCTACTGTCTCCAGGAGCTCCTGACCGTCAAGTCGGACGACGTCGAGGGCCGGGCCAAGATCTACGAGGCCATCGTCAAGGGCGACCTCGAATTCACGCCCGGTTTGCCCGAATCGGTCAACGTCCT
Source organism: Candidatus Aminicenantota bacterium (assembly GCA_026393955.1). Classification (GTDB taxonomy): domain Bacteria; phylum Acidobacteriota; class Aminicenantia; order Aminicenantales; family Saccharicenantaceae; genus RBG-16-66-30. The sequence goes on along the minus strand of JAPKZE010000491.1, from coordinate 19,343 downwards.
CATCCGCGAGCTTCAGAGCCTGTGCCTGAACGTCGAGCTGGAAAAGGGCGAAAAGGACGACGTCCTGCCTTGGGGCATCGCCGTGCCTCAGCCGGGTAAAGGAGAAGTCTAATGGACATCCGACCTCCGATCACCACGGCGCCCCGGCCGCGGCTCGAATTCGACCGGGTCCGCATCAGCATCGCCTCGCCGGAAAAGATCAAGAGCTGGTCCTGGGGCGAGGTGACCAAGCCCGAGACCATCAACTACCGGACCTTCAAGCCGGAGAAGGACGGCCTGTTCTGCGCCAAGATCTTCGGCCCCATCAACGACTATGAATGCCTCTGCGGAAAGTACAAGCGGATGAAGTACCGGGGCATCATCTGCGAGCGCTGCGGCGTCGAGGTCACCAAGAGCAAGGTCCGCCGCGAGCGGATGGGCCATATCCAGCTGGCTTCGCCCGTCGCCCACATCTGGTTCTTCAAGAGCCCGCCGAGCCGCATCGGGCTCGTCCTCGACCTGTCCATCAAGGACCTGGAGAAGGTCCTCTACTTCGAGTCCTACATCGTCATCGACCCCGCCGACACGCCGCTCAAGGAGAAGCAGCTCCTCAACGAGGAGGAGTTCAAGGACGCCCAGGAGAAGTACGGCGACAAGTTCGAGGCCTCCATCGGGGCCGAGGCCATCAAGATCCTCCTCGAGAAGATCAACATCCAGAAAGAGGCCGAGCGTCTCCGCAAGCTGATGAAGAAGGAGACCTCCCAGCAGCGCAAGCTCCGTTACGCCAAGCGCCTGCGCGTGTTCAAGGCCCTCAAGCGCTCGGGCAACCGGCCGGAGTGGATGGTCCTCGACGTCGTCCCGGTCATCCCGCCCGACCTGCGTCCCCTCGTCCGCCTGGACGGCGGCCGCTTCGCCACGTCCGACCTCAACGACCTTTACCGCCGGGTCATCAACCGCAACAACCGGCTCAAGAAGCTCATCGAGCTCAAGGCCCCCGAGCTCATCATCCGCAACGAGAAGCGCATGCTCCAGGAGGCCGTCGACGCCCTGTTCGACAACGGCAAGCGCGGCCGCGTCCACCTCGGCGCCAACCGCCGGCCTCTCAAGTCCCTGAGCGAGGCCCTGCGCGGCAAGCAGGGGCGGTTCCGCCAGAACCTCCTCGGCAAGCGCGTCGACTACTCGGGGCGCTCCGTCATCGTCGTCGGGCCCGAGCTCAAGCTGAACCAGTGCGGTCTGCCTAAAAAGATGGCCCTCGAGCTCTTCAAGCCGTTCATCTTCAACAAGCTCGAGAAGGAAGGCCTCGTCCCGAGCGTCAAGGTCGCCCGGGAATGGCACGAGCAGGAGCGGCCCGAGGTCTGGGACTACCTCGAGGAGGTCGTCCGCGAGCACCCCATCTTCCTCAACCGCGCGCCCACCCTGCACCGGCTCGGCATCCAGGCTTTCGAGCCGCTGCTCATCGAGGGCAAGGCCATCCAGATCAATCCGCTCGTCTGCGCCGCATTCAACGCGGACTTCGACGGCGACCAGATGGCCGTCCACGTCCCGCTCTCGGTCGAGGCCCAGATCGAGGCCCAGACCCTGATGCTGTCGACCAACAACATCCTGTCGCCCGCCCACGGCCGGCCCCTGACCATCCCCAGCCAGGACATGGTCCTCGGCTGCTACTACCTGACCCTCGAGAAGAAGGGGCTGAAAGGGGAGGGGCGCATCTTCGGGACTCCCGACGCAGCCCTCCTGGCCATGGAGAGCGGCGATGTCTCTCTCCAGAGCATCATCAAGCTGCGCTTCAACGGGCCGTTCATGAACCTGGCCACCTTCTACGACGACCAGGGCGTCATGACCTGCCCGGTCCAGGATTTCAAGAACGAGCTCGTCGAGACGACCCCCGGCCGGATCATCTTCAACCGCGTCCTGTCCAAGGACCTGCCCTACGTCAACGGGGTGTTCCGCAAGAAGGGCATGGAGAACCTCGTCTTCTACACCTACCTCAAGGTCGGTATCCAGGAGACGGTCCGCATCCTCGACGCCTTGAAGGAGCTCGGCTTCGCCTACGCCACCAAGGCCGGCTTCTCCCTGAGCATCGACGACTTCGTCATTCCCCGCGACAAGAAGGCGCTCATCGAAAAGGCCGAGAAGGAGGTCCAGGCGGTCGAAAACCTCTACCGCGACGGCACCATCTCCTCCGGCGAGCGGTTCAACCGCGTCATCGAGATCTGGGGCACCACCACGGACAAGGTCTCGAGCGCCATGATCGAGGAGATGAAGCGCATCAGCCTCGAGGGCAAGGAGCTCAATCCCCTCTACGTCATGTCGGACTCCGGCTCGCGCGGCAACAAGCAGCAGATCCGCCAGCTGGCCGGTATGCGCGGCCTGATGTCGAAACCCTCCGGCGAGATCCTGGAGACGCCCATCGTCGCCAACCTCCGCGAGGGCCTGAACGTGCTCCAGTACTTCATCTCGACCCACGGCGCCCGCAAGGGCTTGGCCGACACGGCCCTCAAGACCGCCAATTCCGGCTACCTGACCCGCAAGCTCGTGGACGTCTGCCAGGAGGTCATCGTCGACGAGCGCGACTGCGGCACGCTCAAGGGCATCAACGTCTCGGCCATCGTCGAGAACGGCGAGATCATCGAGCCCTTCATCGACCGGATCGTCGGCCGCATCGCCCTGGAGCAGGTCGTCCACCCCGATACGGGACAGACGATCGTGGCCATGAACGAAGAGATCACGGAGAAGGTGGCCCAGGAGTTCCAGAACGTGGGCATCGAGCGGGCCAAGATCCGCTCGGTCCTGACCTGCGAGTCCAAGCGCGGCATCTGCCAGCTCTGCTATGGGCGCTCGCCGGCCTCCGGCAAGATGGTCGAGCTCGGCGAGGCCTGCGGCATCGTCGCCGCCCAGTCGATCGGCGAGCCCGGCACCCAGCTGACCATGCGGACCTTCCACGTCGGCGGCATCGCCATGGGCGGCGCCGAGCGGTCCAAGATCGAGGCCAAGAACGAGGGCATCCTCAAGTTCAAGAACCTCAAGGCGGTCGAGAACAAGGAAGGCACGCTCATCGTCGTCAACCGGAGCGCCAATATCGCCGTCCTCGATCACCGCGGCCGCGAGATCGAGCACTATCAGGTGCCCTACGGCGCCCGGATCCTCGTCCCCGAGGGGGGGGAGGTCAAGTCCCGCCAGGCCTTCGCCGAGTGGGATCCCTTCAACACCTTCATCCTGACCGAAGAGACAGGCACGGTCCGCTTCCACGACGTCGTCCTCGGCGTCAGCATGGAGGAGGTCCAGGACGAGTTCACCGGCCTCCGCAAGCAGGTCATCATCGACCCCAAGGACGAGAAGCTCCAGCCCCAGATCGAGGTCCTCGATCCCAAGCGGACCGACGACAAGGGCCGGCCGGTCCTCCTGCGCAAGTACTTCCTGCCCTCGGGAGCCAACCTCGAGGTCAAGGATACCGAGAAGGTCTTCGCCGGGGACGTCCTGGCCAAGATCCCCCGAGAGGCGGCTCGCACCAAGGACATCACGGGCGGCCTGCCCCGGGCCGAAGAGCTGTTCGAGGCCCGGCGGCCGAAGCTCGCGGCCGTCATCTCCGAGATCGACGGGACCGTCCAGATCGGAGGCCTCGTCCGCGGCTACCGCAAGATCACCGTCCGCAACGAGCGCGGCGGCGAGAAGGAATATCTCATCCCCAAGGGCGCCCATTTGAGCGTCACCGACGGGGAGCGCATGAGGGCCGGCGACGCCCTCCAGGACGGGCCGGTCAATCCCCACGACATCCTCCGCGTCCTCGGTGAGAAGGAGCTGGCCGAATACCTCCTCAAGGAGGTCCAGGCCGTCTACCGGCTCCAGGGCGTGGCCATCAACGACAAGCACATCGAGACGATCATCCGGATGATGCTGCGCTGGGTCAAGGTCGAGGAGATCGGGGACACCGACTTCCTGATCGACGAGCAGGTCGATAAGTTCATCTTCCAGGCCGAGAACGAGAAGGTCATGAAGAAGGGCGGCAAGCCGGCCAAGGCCCGGCCGCTCCTCCTGGGCATCACCAAGAGCGCCCTGAGCACCGACAGCTTCATCTCGGCCGCCTCCTTCCAGGAGACGACCCGGGTCCTGACCGAGGCCGCCCTGTACGGAAAGGTGGATTACCTCCGGCGGCTGAAGGAGAACATCATCATGGGGCGGCTCATCCCCGCCGGGACGGGCTACAAGCACTACCGGAACGTCGAGCTCAAGGAAGAGATGTCGCCCCTCCTCCCCGAGAAGGAAGAGGAGAAGGTCCTCCCGGACGTCTGAGCCGCCGGGACGACGAAAAGGCCTCAAAATTCTTGACAGAGAGAGCGGATTTTGCTAATATCCACCTATTCGTCTCGGGCTATCCCCCTGGGAAGGAATAAAACCTACAACAGGAATTTTGTGTAGAGGAGTATTTTTCATTGCCGACCGTAAATCAGCTCATCAGAAAAGGCCGAACGCCCAAGAAATACAAGAGTAAATCTCCGGCTCTCGACGCCTGCCCTCAGAAGAGGGGCGTTTGTACCCGCGTGTTCACGACCACGCCCAAGAAGCCGAATTCGGCCATGCGCAAGGTCGCCCGGGTCAGGCTAACCAACAACATCGAGGTCACGGGTTACATCCCCGGCATCGGCCACAACCTTCAGGAGCATTCGATCGTCATGATCCGGGGAGGCCGCATCAAGGACCTGCCCGGCGTCCGCTACCACATCATCCGCGGCAAGCTCGACGCCGAGGGCGTGCAGAACCGCTTCAAGGCGCGGTCCCGGTACGGGGCGAAGAAGCCGAAAGAGAAGCGGGCGGCGGCCTAGCCAGGAGAATTTCCCATGCCGAGACGCGGAACCATTAAAAAGCGCAAAGCGCCGGCCGACTCGCTGTACAACAGCACCCTGGTCGCCCGGTTCATCAATCTCTTCCTCCGCAAGGGGAAGAAGACGACCGCCGAGCGGGTCGTCTACGGGACGATGGATATCCTCAAGGTCAAGACCAAGGAGGATCCCCTCAAGATCCTGGAGAAGGCCCTGGAGAACGTCCGGCCGTTCCTCGAGACCAAGTCGCGGCGCGTCGGCGGCGCGAACTACCAGGTCCCCATCGAGGTCGCGCCCGGGCGGTCCTACTCCCTGGGCTTCCGCTGGCTGCTCAAGTATGCCAAGGAGCGCGGCGGCAAGAGCATGCCGGAGAAGCTCTCCGCCGAGATCATCGACGCCATCAACAACCGCGGCGGCGCGGTCAAGAAGCGCGAAGACACGCACAAGATGGCGGAGGCCAACCGGGCCTTCGCACACTATAAATGGTAGTCCTAAGGAAAGAGCTGGGTCTGTGATTCGGTACGATATGGAGCGAAGGGTTTATGCGGTCATACCCGATCGAGAGAGTACGGAACATCGGTATCATGGCCCATATCGACGCCGGCAAGACGACCACGACCGAGCGGATCTTGTTCTATACGGGTATGACCTACAAGATGGGCGAGGTGGACGACGGAACGGCCGTGATGGATTGGATGGTCCAGGAGCAGGAACGCGGGATCACCATCACCTCGGCCGCGACGACGTGCGCCTGGCGTGACCACCGTATCAATATCATTGATACGCCCGGTCATGTGGATTTCACCGCGGAGGTCGAGCGCTCCCTGAGGGTGCTTGACGGCGCGATAGCCATACTGTGTGGAGTTGGCGGCGTCGAACCGCAGTCCGAGACAGTGTGGCGCCAGGCCGACAAGTACCGGGTGCCTCGGATCGTGTTCATCAACAAGATGGACCGGATCGGGGCCGACCCGGAACGAGCGGTCCTCATGTTGAGGACGCGGGTGGCGGCCAAGCCTCTGCCGGTCCAGATTCCCCTGGGTAGGGAGGACGGATTCCGCGGTGTGATCGACCTCATTGACCGCAAGGTCTATGACTGGGGTCAAGACATCCTGGGGACGGACTATGTCGTCCGCGAGGTCGCGGACGGGGAGCGCGAGGAAGTCGAACGGAAACGACAGGACATGCTGGAGATGTTGAGCGAACACGACGACGGCCTGATGCAGAAGTACCTCGACGGCGTCGAGGTCTCCCCGGCGGAGCTCCGCCTGGCCGTCCGGCGCGCCACCCTGGCCCAGGAGATCGTCCCCGTCCTCTACGGGGCGTCCTTCCGGAACAAGGGGGTCCACCCGCTCCTCGATGCCGTCGTCGACTACCTGCCGTCGCCGGCCGACATCCGGCCGGTCTCCGGACACCATCCCAAGACCCTGGCCGAGGAGACCCGCCCGGCCTCGGACGAGGCGCCTTTCTCGGGCCTCGTATTCAAGATCGCCAACGATCCGTTCCTCGGCAGCCTGGCCTACTTCCGGGTCTATTCCGGCAAGGCCAAGGTCGGCCAGCCGGTCTACAACTCGACCAAGGGCGAGGAGGAGAAGCTCTCCCGCCTGCTCGAGATGCACTCGAACAAGCGCAAGGAGATCAAGGAGGTCTTCGCCGGGGACATCGCGGCCATGGGCTCGATGAAGAACATCTCCACGGGCGACACCCTCTGCCTCAAGAGCCACCCCATCGTCCTCGAGTCGATCCGCTTCCCCGAGCCGGTCATCGCGGCCACGATCGAGCCCAAGACCAAGGCCGATCATCCCAAGCTGGCCACGACCCTGGCCAAGCTCGTTCGCGAGGACCCGACCCTCAAGGTGTCCCAGGACCCGATGACGGGCCAGACCCTGCTCCGGGGGATGGGGGAGCTGCACCTCGAGATCGTCATGGACCGCATGGAGCGCGAGTTCGGCGTCCGGGCCAACCTGGGCAAGCCCCAGGTCGCCTATAAAGAGACCATCTCGGCCGCGGCCGAGGGCGAAGGCAAGTACATCCGCCAGGCCGGCGGCAAGGGTCTCTACGGCCACTGCGTCCTCCGGGTCGAGCCCATCGTCCGGGGCCGGGGCTTCGAGTTCGTCGACCGGACCCGCGGCGGGGTCATCCCCCGGGAGTTCATCGGCGACGTCGAGAACGGCGTCCGCGAGGCCCTCGAAGCCGGCGTCGTGGCCGGTTACCCGATGACCGACCTGCGGGCCGCTCTCATCGGCGGCTCGACCCACGACACCGACGCGACGCCGGTCGCCTACAAGATCGCCGCCTCGCTGGCCTTCCGCGAGGCGGCCAAGAAGGCCGGGGCCGCCCTGCTCGAGCCCCTGATGGCGCTCGAGATCGTCACCCCCGACGAGTATCTGGGCGACATCGTCGGCGACATCAACGCCCGGCGGGGCAAGATCGAGAGCATGGAAATGCGCAGCGGCTCCCGCGTCATCACTGTCCATGTCCCCCTGGCCGAGATGTTCGGCTACGCGACGGTGCTCCGGACCCTGTCCCAGGGCCGGGGCGTCTTCGCCATGGAATTCGCAAGGTATGAACGGACGCCCCAGGGCGTCCGGGACGAGATCGTCGCCCGGGTCGAGGGACGGATCCCCTTCCGGGCCGACGCTTAGGATGAGTCGTTAGTTTTTTTAAGCCAAACAGGAGGTGAGCGATGGCGAAAGAAAAGTTTGCGAGAACGAAGCCCCATGTCAACGTCGGGACGATCGGTCACATCGACCACGGCAAGACGACGCTGACGGCCGCCATTACGAAGGTTCTGGCGACCAAAGGCCTGGCCAAGGCGCAGAGCTATGACGAAGTCGCCAAGGCCGACGCCAAGATGTTCCGCCGGGACGCGACCAAGATCCTGACGGTCGCCCTGAGCCACGTCGAGTACGAGAGCGAGAAGCGGCACTACGCCCACATCGACTGCCCCGGCCACGCCGATTACATCAAGAACATGATCTCCGGCGCGGCCCAGATGGACGGCGCCGTGCTGGTCGTGTCCGCGGCCGACGGCCCCATGCCCCAGACCCGCGAGCACATCCTGCTGTCCCACCAAGTCAACGTGCCGGCCATCGTCGTGTTCATGAACAAGTGCGACCTCGTCGACGATCCCGAGATCCTCGACCTCGTCGAGCTCGAGGTCCGCGAGCTGCTCTCGAAGTACGACTTTCCCGGCGACAAGCTCCCGGTCATCCGCGGCAGCGCCACCAAGGCCGCCGAGGACAGCACCGGCGAGGGCGCCAAGTGCATCTGGGAGCTGGTCAAGGCCCTGGACGACTTCATCCCCGAGCCCATGCGCGAGGTCGACAAACCGTTCCAGATGGCCATCGAGGACGTCTTCTCGATCACCGGCCGCGGCACCGTCGTCACGGGCCGGGTCGAGCGCGGCGTCGTCAAGGTCGGCGACGAGTGCGAGATCGTCGGGCTCCGCGAAACCCGGAAGACCATCGTCACGGGCGTCGAGATGTTCCGCAAGCTCCTGGATCAGGCCCAGGCCGGCGACAATATCGGGGCCCTGCTCCGCGGCGTCGGCAAGGACGAGGTCGAGCGCGGCCAGGTCCTGGCCAAGCCCGGATCGATCAAGCCCCACCGGAAGTTCCGCGCCACGGTCGTCGCTCTGACCAAGGAAGAGGGCGGCCGCCACACGCCGTTCTTCAAGGGCTACCGGCCCCAGTTCTACTTCCGGACGACCGACGTGACGGGCTCCGTCAAGCTCCCCGACAACGTCGAAATGGTCATGCCCGGCGACTCCGTCAACCTCGAGATCGAGCTGATCACCGACGTCGCCATGGAGAAGGCCCTGCGCTTCGCCATCCGCGAAGGCGGCCGGACAGTCGGCGCCGGAACGGTCACCGAGATCATCCAGTAGCGGCGGCCGCCGCCGAGGGTCCGCCGGGCCCGACGGCCCGGGAGAGGAATTCGGAGAACAGAGGAACGAACGATGGAAAAAATCAGAATCCGCTTAAAGTCCTTTGACCACCGCCTGCTGGATCAATCCGTGAAGGATATCGTCGTCAAGGCGAAACGCACGGGCGCCAGTGTCGCGGGCCCCATCCCCCTGCCGACGCGCATCCATAAGTTCTGCGTCCTCCGTTCCCCTCACGTGGACAAGAAGTCGCGCGAGCATTTCGAGATGCGGATCCACAAGCGGCTCATCGACATCAGCGAATACAACAACGAGACGATCGAGGAGCTCCAGAAGCTCGACCTGCCGGCCGGGATCGACGTCGAGATCCAGGCTTACGGGACGGGAGAATGACCATGATCCAGGGACTGATCGCCAAGAAGATCGGCATGAGCCAGCAGTTCGACGACGCCGGCAACGTCGTCCCCATCACCGTCCTCAAGGCCGGGCCGTGCACGGTCATCCAGAAGAAGACCGCCGAGAAGGACGGTTACACGGCCGTCCAGCTGGGCTTCGTCGAGGAGCGGGCCGTCCGCAAGCCCCTGAAGCCGCAGATCGGGCACTTCAAGAAGGCGGGCGTGCCCGTCGTCAGGAAGCTCCAGGAGTTCGATTGCTCCGACCCCGCCGCCGTCAAGGAAGGCGACCAGGTCCTCGTCGACATCTTCGAGGTCGGCGAGACGATCCACGTCGTCGGGACGAGCAAAGGCAAGGGCTTCGCCGGGGTCGTCAAGCGGCATCACTTCGCCGGGGGCGACGCCGCCCACGGCTCCATGTTCCACCGCGCCCCGGGCTCCATCGGCGCCTCGTCCTATCCTTCGCGCGTCGTCAAGGGCATGCGCATGGGCGGCCACATGGGCCACGAGCGGGTCACGGTCCGCAAGCTCAAGGTCGTCGCCACGGACAAGGACCAGAATCTCCTCCTCGTCAAGGGCGCGGTGCCCGGCGCCAAAGGGGATTACGTCCTCGTCAAGAAGGCCGCGCCGGCCAAGTGAACGGAAAAGAGGGCACCATGGCGAAACTCGACATCATCGACAGAAGCGGCAAGACGGCCGCGCAGGTGGACCTGCCCGAGAGCGTCTTCTCCCAGGCCCCGAACGATCACCTGATCTACGAGGCCGTCATCAACTATCGGGCCAATCAGCGCCAGGGCAACGCGGCGACCAAGACCCGGGCGTTCGTCAGCGGCGGCGGCAAGAAGCCCTGGCGGCAGAAGGGCACCGGCCGGGCCCGCGTCGGCAGCACGCGCTCACCTCTCTGGAGGAAGGGCGGGACGGTCTTCGGACCGCATCCCCGCGACTATTCCTACGAGCTGCCGAAAAAGGCCCGGCGGAGCGCCCTCCGGTCGGCCCTGATCAAGAAGCACGCCGACCAGGAGCTCATCGTGACCAGCGAGCTCGAGGTCAAGGAACCCAAGACCCGGGAGGCCGTCGCCCTGCTGAAGGCCTACAAGCTCGATTCGGCCCTCCTCGTCGACCTCGCCGACAACGCCAACCTGTTCCGGGCGGTCCGCAACATCCCCCGGGTCAAGGCGGTCGACGTGGCCGGCCTCAACATCTACGACGTCCTCGCCCACAAGTCGGTCGTCTTCAGCCGGCGGGCGTTCGAGGCCGTCCTGGAGAAATTGTCGTGATCAAAGACCCCCATAAAATCATCATCCGTCCGGTGATCACGGAGAAGACGACCCGGCTCAAGGCCACGAGCGGGGTCATCTGCTTCGAGGTCGCCCGGAGCGCCAACAAGATCGAGATCAAGCGGGCCATCGAGCTGCTGTTCAAGACCAAGGTCGCCGAGGTCCGGACCCAGTCCAAGACGGGCAAGATCCGCCGCGTCGGCCGCAACATGGGCAGGACGAAGGATTGGAAGAAGGCCTACGTCCGGCTCCGCGACGGCGAGAAACCGATCGAATACTTCGAGGCGGCGTAACATGGGTATTAAAACCTACCGGCCAGTCACGCCCGGCCTGCGGCATAGGACGGGTAACCGTTTTGACGAGCTGAGCGGGGACGCGCCCTTCAAGCCCCTGCTCGTGTCCTTGCCCAAGTCGGGCGGCCGCGACAGCCGAGGCCACCTGTCCATGCGGAACCGGGGCGGCGGCCACAAGCAGCTCTACCGGGTCGTCGACTTCAAGCGGGACAAGATCGGCATCCCGGGAACCGTCGAGACGGTGGAGTACGACCCCAATCGCTCCTCCTTCATCTCCCTTGTGAAGTACCGGGACGGCGAGCGGCGCTACATCATCTATCCCGCCGGGCTCCAGGTCGGGCAGGAGATCGTCTCGACCGACCGCCAGGCCGACATCCTGCCGGGCAACGCCATGCCGCTGCGGTTCATCCCGCTCGGCACCGTCATCCACAACATCGAGCTCCGGAAGGACAAGGGCGGACAGGTCGCCAAGTCCGCCGGGGCGGGCGCCCAGATCCTGGCCAAGGAAGGGGATTACGCCCAGGTCCGGCTGCCGTCGTCGGAGATCCGCAAGGTCCACCTCGACTGCCGGGCGACGATCGGTCAGATCGGCAACGCCGACCACTCGAACATCAGCATCGGCAAGGCCGGCCGGAGCCGCTGGAAGGGCATCCGGCCGCACGTTCGCGGCACGGCCATGAATCCCATCGACCATCCGCACGGCGGCGGCGAGGGCAAGGCCAAGGGCGGCCGCCATCCGGTCAGCCCGGAAGGCATCCCGACCAAGGGCTTCAAGACCCGCAAGAACAAGCGGACCCAGGCCTTTATCGTCCGGCGCAGGAGCAAGTAATCATGAGCAGATCGCTACACAAAGGCCCCTTCATCGACGGCCACCTCCTGGACAAGGTCCAGGCGCTGTCGACGCCTGCGGGCAAGCGCCAGGTCATCAAGACCTGGTCCCGCCGGTCGACGATCATCCCCGAGATGGTCGGCATGACCATCGGCGTCCATAACGGCCGGAAGTTCATCCCGGTCTTCGTCTCCGAGAACATGGTCGGGCACAAGCTCGGCGAGTTCTCGCCGACCCGGCACTTCAAGGGCCACACCTCCAGGACCGCCAAGCAGCTGAAGGTGGGGAAGACGCCATGAACGCCCCGGCCCCGCTCTCCCACGCCATCGCCCGGTTCGTCCGGATGAGCCCCCAGAAGGGCCGCCTCGTGGCCGACCTCGTCCGGGACCGGTACGTCGGCGAGGCCCTGACCATCCTGCGCTTCAGCCAGCGGAAGAAGATCAGCGCCATCCTGGAGAAGGTCCTCCGCTCGGCCATCGCCAACGCCCAGCAGAAGTCGCCAAACGTCGATGTCGACACCCTTTACATCTCGCGGATCCAGATCAACGGCGGCCCCATGGCCAAGCGGATCCGCCCGGCGCCCATGGGGCGGGCCTACCGCGTCCAGAAGCGGATGAGCCACGTCCACATCTACTTGAACGAAAAGGGGAAATGACCGTGGGACAAAAAACACACCCGTACGGATTCCGGCTCGGCTTCAACAAGCCGTGGACGTCCCGCTGGTTCGCCAAGGGCCCGGACTACCCCCGCCTCATCCATGAAGACCTGAAGATGAAGAAGGCCATCAAGGAGAAGTACTTTCACGCCGGCATCGCCGGCGTCGACGTCGAGCGCATCGGTCCGAAGATCCGGGTCATTATCCATACCGCCCGCCCGGGCATCATCATCGGGCGCGGCGGCAAGGAGATCGAGAACCTCAAAGGCTACCTCGAGACGATCGCCAAGCGGGATGTCTACGTCGACATCCGCGAGGTCGACAAGCCCGAGCTCAACGCCCTGCTCATCGGCGAGAGCATCGCCGTCCAGCTGGAGAAGCGCATCGCCTACCGCCGGGCCATGCGCAAGGCCGTCGAGTTCGCCCTCAAGATGGGGGCCAAGGGCATCAAGGTCATGTGCGCCGGCCGTCTCGGCGGCGTGGAGATCGCCCGCTCCGAGTGGTACCTCAAAGGCCAGCTCCCGCTCCAGACGCTCAGGGCCGACATCGACTTCGCCAAAACCGAGGCCTTTACGACCTACGGCCAGATCGGCATCAAGGTCTGGGTCTACCGGGCCGACGTCGAGAAGCCCAAGATGACCTCTCAGATGGCCGAGGTCGAGGAGATCTAATCATGTTGATGCCCGCCAAAGTCAAATACCGCAAACAGCAGCGGGGCCGCATGCGGGGCACCGCCTTGCGCGGCGGCACCCTGACCTTCGGGGAGTTCGGCCTCCAGGCCCTCGAGCCCGGCTGGCTGTCCTCCCGGCAGATCGAAGCCGGCCGTATCACCATCACCCGGCACATGAAGAGGAAAGGCAAGCTGTGGATCCGGACCTTCCCCTGGAAATCGGTCACCAAGAAGCCGACCGAGGTCCGCATGGGCAAGGGCAAGGGCGACCCCGAATTCTGGGTCGACGTCATCCGCCCCGGCAAGATCCTGTTCGAGCTCGAGGGCATCGACCAGGCCGAGGCCCGCGAAGCCATGCGCCTCTGCGGCCACAAGCTGCCCATCAAGACGCGGTTCATCTCCCGGGATGGGAGGGAGCTCAGATGAAGATCAATGAACTCAAGGAGCTTTCGGCCGGCGAGCTGAAGCACAGGGAGGCGGAGCTCGTCGATCAGCTCTTCAAGCTCCGCTTCCAGAAGTCCCTCGGCCAGCTCGAGAGCCCGATGAAAATCAAGAATATCAAGAGGGACATCGCCCGCATCAAGACGCTCTTGAACCGGGCGACGAAGGCCACGGAGTAGCCCATGGACACCCCCAAGCAAGCACGCAAAACGACGAAGGTCGGGACCGTCATCGCCAAGAAGATGAAGAAGACGGTCACGGTCCAGGTGGAGCGGCAGATCCGCCATCCCCTGTACCGCAAGACCATCCGCAAGAAGCAGACCTTCCTCGTCCACGATGAAGCGGAGAAGTGCAAGGTCGGCGACATCGTCCGCATCATCGAGACGCGGCCGATCAGTAAGACCAAGCGCTGGCGCATCCTGGCCATCGTCGGCCTGACCCCCGAGCTGACGGCGACGCCGATCGCGGCCGACCCGCTGGCGGCCAAGCCGGCCGAGCCCGGGACGGGAGAGCCCCAATGATCCAGATGCGCACGATGCTCAAGGTCGCCGATAACTCCGGCGCCCGGCGGATCCAGGCCATCACGCCCCTCGGCGGCTCCGTCGGCCGGGTGGCCCGGATCGGGGACATCATCTCGGCGTCGGTCAAGGAAGCCGGTCCGGAGAGCAAGGTCCAGAAGGGCAAGGTCGTCCGGGCCGTCATCGTCAGGACCCGCAAGGAGCTCCGCCGCAGGGACGGCTCCTACATCCGCTTCGAGGACAACGCCGCGGTCATCATCGACAAGGCGAACGAGCCCGTGGGCACGCGCGTCTTCGGCCCGGTCGGCCGCGAGCTCCGCGAGCGGAAGTTCACGAAGATCATCTCCCTCGCGCCGGAGGTCCTCTGATGCCCAAGATCGCGCTCAAGAAGAACGACCTCGTCGTCGTCATCCGGGGCAAGGACAAGGGGAAACAGGGCAAGGTCCTCATGCTCATCCCCGAGACCAACCGGGTCATCGTCGAACGGATCAATTTCTCCAAGCACTTCGTCAAGGCCGACCGCAGCCGGAACCAGCAGGGCGGGGTCATGGAGAAGGAGGCCCCGATCGCCGTGGCCAACGTCATGCTCTACTGCTCGGAGTGCGGCCAGGGCGTCCGGGCCCGCACGCACCGGCACGACGACGGCAGCAAGAGCCGCCACTGCCACCGCTGCGACACCCTGATCGAGAAGCAGAAGTAAGGAACCGCCCATGAGCCGCTTATACGAGAAGTACCGGAAGGACGTGATCCCCGCGCTCCAGGAGGAGCTGGGGCTCACGAATATCATGGCCGTGCCGCGCCTCGAGAAGATCATCGTCAATGTCGGGGTCGGCGACGCCATCCAGAACGTCAAGCTCCTGGACACGGCCAAGGCCGAGCTGGCCCAGATCACCGGCCAGCTGCCCGGCGTCGGGCGGGCCAAGAAGTCCATCTCGGCCTTCAAGCTGAGGAAGGGCCAGCCCATCGCCTGCTACGTCACCCTCCGCAACCGGCGGATGTACGAGTTCTTCGACCGGCTGGTCAACATCGTCCTGCCGCGGGTCCGGGACTTCCGCGGCGTCCCGCCGACGTCCTTCGACCACCGGGGCAACTACACCCTGGGGATGCGCGACCAGCTCGTCTTCCCGGAGATCGACTACACCAAGGTCGAGCGGCCCCGGGGCATGAACATCACCATCGTCACGACGGCCCGGACCGACAGGGAAGCTCTGGCCCTCCTCAAGAGGCTGGGCATGCCCTTCCGGGAAAACTGAGAAGCGAGGTCACCATGGCAACTACTGCGCGCATGGCCAAAATGGTCCGCCAGCCCAAGTACGCGATCCGGGTCCGCCGTCGCTGCCGGCTCTGCGGGCGCTCCCGGGCCTATTACCGGAAGTTCGATCTCTGCCGCCTCTGCTTCCGCGAGCTGGCCCTCAAGGGCGATATCCCGGGCGTGACCAAGTCGTCCTGGTGAGATCGGAGAAAGGAACAACCCATGGATTCGTTATCTGACCTGCTCACCCGGATCCGCAACGGAGTGAAGTCCAAGAAACGGGAAGTCAACATCCCGTCCTTCCGGCTGGGGGTCGAGGTCGTCAAGATCCTCAAGGAGGAGGGGTATATCAAGAACTTCAAGGTCATCGACGACAAGAAGCAGGGGATCCTCAACGTGACGCTCAAGTACACCGAGGACAACCGGAGCGTCATCAGCGGCCTCAAGCGGGTCAGCACCCCGGGCTGCCGGATCTACTGCACGCGCGACTCCGTTCCCAAGGCCCTGGACGGCCTGGGCGTGGTCGTCGTCTCGACGTCCCGCGGCGTCATGACCGGCAAGACCTGCGAGGAGCAGGGGGCGGGCGGCGAAGTCCTCTGCAGCATCTGGTAGGCGGGGAGAGAACACATGTCGAGAGTCGGGAAGAAACCGATCGTCCTGCCGGCGGGCGTGACCGTCACCGTGCATCCGGACCGGATCGACTTCGAGGGCAGCAAAGGCAAGCTCTCGACGCCGCTCCAGCCGGGCATCACGGCCGCCATGGAGGGGAGCACCCTCATCCTGAGCCGGTCCGAAGACACCAAGGCCGGGCGGGCCAACCACGGTCTCGGCCGGGCCCTGGCCCACAACGCCGTGGTCGGCGTCAGCGAAGGCTACGTCAAGCAGCTCGAGATCGTCGGCGTCGGCTACAAAGCCAAGGTCGATAAGGGCAAGCTGGAGATCAGCCTGGGGTATTCCCGGCCGATCGTCTACGACATCCCCGTCGGGGTCGAGATCGTGGCCGTGAAGCCCACCCAGCTCACCATCCGGGGCATCGACCGGCAGAAGGTGGGCCAGGTCGCCGACAACATCAAGAGTCTCCGCATCCCGGACCCCTACAAGCAGAAAGGCGTCCGGTACCTCGGCGAGCGGCTCATCAAGAAAGAACGAAAGGCGGGGGTGACCGGTGCTTAAAGACAAAACAACCGAGAGAAAGGTCCGGGACACGCGTCTCCGGAAGCGGATCCGCGAGCGGGTCCGGGGCACGCCCGAGCGGCCCCGGCTCCATGTGTTCAAGAGCAACGCTTACATCTACACCCAGGTCATCGACGACCGGAAGGGCGCCGTCCTTCTGACCGCTTCGACCCTGGAGAAAGAGGTCCGGGCCAAGGCCAAGAGCACCAAGAACAAGGACGCCTGCGTCCTGCTCGGCGAGCTGCTGGGCCAGCGCCTCAAGGCGGCCCGCATCGACAAGGTCGTTTTCGACCGGGGCACCCATCCCTATCACGGACGTATCAAGACCCTGGCGGACGCCATTCGCAAGGAAGGCATCCAGTTCTGAGCGGACGGACGAACAAGGAGAGACAGACGTGGACGATCGCAGACACAGCAGAAAAGTCGGGGTCCTCGACGAAGAGGGCATGGAGCTCAAGGACCAGGTCATTTCCATCCGCCGGGTCACCAAAGTCGTCAAAGGCGGCAAGAACCTGAGCTTCTCGGCCCTCGTCGCCGTGGGTGACGAGCGCGGCCGGGTGGGCATCGGCAAGGGCAAGGCCCGCGAGGTGCCCCAGGCCATCGCCAAGGGCGTCGAGGCGGCCCGCAAAAGCATGATCCGCGTGCCCCTGGCCGAGACGACCATCCCGCATCTGGTCAAGGGCGTCGACGGGGCCGGACTCGTCGTCCTCCGTCCGGCCTCGAAGGGGACGGGCGTCATCGCCGGCGGGGCCGTCCGCGTCATCATGCAGCTGGCCGGGATCCGGGACATTCTGACCAAGTCCATCCGCAGCAGCAACCCCCTCAGCGTCGCCAACGCGACCCTGGACGCCCTGCGGCACATCCGGAACCCCGAGGACGTGGCCAAGATGCGCGGAAAGGCGAAAGGTGCGCTATGACCGACGTCGCAGCCAAACCCAAGAAGGCGCCCCAGCGCGCCGAGAAGGCGGCCGGGGACCTGTACATCAAGGTCACCCTGGTCCGCAGCCTCATCGGGACCCCCCGCGACCAGCGGGAGACGGCCAAGGGCCTGGGCCTGCGGAAGCTCCATTCCCACGCGGTGCTCAAGGACACGCCGTCCGTCCGCGGGATGGTCCATAAGATCGTCCACGCCCTCAAGGTGGAAGCGGTGGAGAAGCCATGAACCTCAGCAAGCTCAAACCGGCCCAAGGATCGAGGAAGGATCGCAAGCGGGTGGGGCGCGGGCCCGGCTCGGGCTGGGGCAAGACGGCCGGCCGCGGCAGCAAGGGACAGCTCCAAGGGAGCGGCTATTCGCGCAAGCGCGGCTTCGAAGGCGGCCAGATGCCGCTCGTCCGACGCATCCCCAAGCGCGGCTTTACCAACATCCACCGCGAGGAGATCGCCATCGTCAACCTGGACGGCCTGGCCAAGCTCCGCAAGGAGGAGATCGGGCCCAAGGAGATGGCCGAGCACCGCCTCATCCAAAAGGCCACCGACCGGGTCAAGGTCCTCGGTCGGGGCGATCTGGCCGCGGCCAAGACCGTCCGCGCCCACGAATTCTCCGCCTCGGCCGTGAAGAAGATCGAGGCCAAGGGCGGCCAGGCCGTCGTTATCGGAAAAGACTAATGTTAGACAGCATCCGCAACATCTTCAGCATCCCCGAGCTCCGGAAGAGGGTCATCTTCACCCTCCTCCTGCTCGCGGTCTACCGCATCGGCGGGCAGATCCCCAACCCCGGACTCAATGCGGCGGCCCTGCAGGAATTCTGGCAGTCCCAGAAAGGATCCCTGTTCGGCTTCGTCGACCTGTTCTCGGGGCGGAACATGTCCCGGATGACCATCTTCGCCCTGGGGATCATGCCCTACATCAGCGCGTCGATCATCCTCCAGCTGCTGACCGTCGTCTGGCCCTATCTCGAGCGCCTGTCCAAGGAAGGCGAGCTCGGCCGGAAGAAGATCACCCAATACACCCGCTACGGCACGATCGGCATCTGCCTGATCCAGGCCTTCGGCATCTCCATCTTCCTGGAGGCCATTCGGACCCCGGCCGGCGCGTCCATCGTCCTCAATCCGGGCTGGGGCTTCAAGCTGCTGACCGTCCTGACCCTGACGACGGGGACCGTCTTCGTCATGTGGCTGGGCGAGCAGATCTCGGAGCGCGGCATCGGCAACGGCATCTCGCTCATCATCTTCGCCGGCATCGTCGTCAGCTTCCCGACCGGGCTCACCGGCATGATGGCCGGCATGAAGTCCGGGTCCATGGACCCGCTGAAGATGATCTTCCTCGGCGCCCTCATGGTCGCCGTCGTCGGCTTCATCGTCTTCGTCGAGCGCGGCCAGCGCCGCATCCCCGTCTCCTACGCCAAGCGCGTCGTCGGCCGCAAGGTCTACGGCGGCCAGAGCACGCACCTGCCGCTCCGGGTCAACACGGGCGGCGTCATCCCGATCATCTTCGCCGCCTCGGTCATCACCATCCCGGCGACGTTGGCCAACCTCATCAAGGTCCCGGCGATCCAGGCGGTCGCCGCCCAGTTCGGCCTGGGCATGCCCCTCTACAACCTGGTCTACATCGCGGCCATCATCTTCTTTACCTATTTCTACATCTCGATCATCTTCAACCCGGTCGACGTCGCCGATAACCTCCGCAAGTACGGCGGCTTCATCCCGGGCATCCGGCCGGGGAAGACCACCTCGGACTACATCGACGACGTCCTCAGCCGGATCACCCTCGCCGGCGCGATCTACCTCGCCGCCGTGGCCATCCTGCCCGAGTTCATGATCACGGGCTTCAAGGTCCAGGCCCTGCCCTGGATCGGCCCCTTCCTCGAGGCCAACCTGCCCAAGTTCGTCACCCAGGGCCTCGGCGTCGAATTCATGTTCGGCGGCACGTCCATCCTCATCGTCGTGGGCGTGGCCATGGACACCATGCAGCAGATCGAGGCCCAGCTCGTCATGCGCCACTACGACGGGTTCATGCGCCGTAGCCGGATCCGGGGGAGAAGAGGATGAGGGTCATCCTCCTGGGCGCGCCCGGAAGCGGGAAGGGGACCGTGGCCGAAGGCATTCATTCGGCCTACGGCTTCCCCAAGATCTCCACGGGAGACCTGCTTCGCGCGGCCGTTCGGGAACGGACCCCCCTCGGTCTGAAGGCCGAATCCCAGATGGGCAAGGGCGGCCTCGTCGACG
>JAPKZE010000220.1 GCA_026393955.1 Candidatus Aminicenantota bacterium | reverse complement strand
GAGACCAGGGTCACGAGCCAGATGTAGCGCATGTTGTAGGCGGGGCGACCGTTCATCGCGGCTCCTTGTCGCCGGACCCGGTCCGGGAGAAGGTTTGTACATCAAATCGCGGCAAAAGTATAGGCGGGCCGCATTGACTCCGGCCGGCGGCCGGGGACATAATCCGGGAGAGGAGAACCCATGAAACGAAGCCGATGGACATCGCTTGCTCTCTCCGGACTCGCGGTCTGCGGCCTGGCCCTCTCCGCCTGCAAACGTGAAGCGCCGGCCTCCGACCGCCTGGCCTGGTGGCGCGAGGCCCGCTTCGGCCTCTTCATCCACTGGGGCCCCGTCAGCCTCAAGGGCACCGAGATCAGCTGGTCGCGGGCCAACTCCAATCCTCTCTGCCCCAACAAGGGGCCCATCCCGGTCGAGGTCTATGACAACCTCTATAAGGAGTTCAACCCGACCCTCTTCGATGCGGGGGAATGGGCGGCCATCGCGAAGGCGGCCGGAACACGCTACGTCGTCCTGACGGCCAAGCACTGCGACGGCTTCTGCCTCTGGCCGACGGAGACCTACGACTATCACATCGGGAATACGCCGTTCCGGCGTAATGTCGTCGGCGAGCTGGCCGAGGCCGTCCGCGGGTCCGGACTGCGCATCGGCTGGTATTATTCGCCCATGGACTGGCGCGACGCCGACTGCCGGACGGAGCGCAACGCGGATTACGTGAAGCGCATGCAGGGCCAGGTCGGCGAGCTGCTGACGCGCTTCGGCCGCATCGACCTGCTCTGGTTCGACTGGGATGGCGGCACCATCCCTTGGGACCAGGAGGGGACCTATCGGCTGGTCCGGGCCGCCCAGCCCGCGATCGTCGTCAACAACCGCCTCGATTGCAGCTTCGGCGGGCTCGCCGCCGACCGCGACATCGGTCCGAACGCCGACTACCTCACTCCCGAGCAGGTGATCGGTACATACAATGACCGGCAGCCGTGGGAGACGTGTATGACCCTGGGGACGCAGTGGTCTTGGAAGCCCGACGACAAGATCAAGTCGGTCGACGAGGTCGTCCGCATCCTGGCCGGCTGCGCCGGGGGCGACGGCAACCTCCTGCTCAATGTCGGGCCCATGCCGGACGGCCGCATCGAGCCGCGCCAGGTCGATGTCCTCAAGGGCGTCGGCGGC
This sequence comes from Candidatus Aminicenantota bacterium, assembly GCA_026393955.1. Classification (GTDB taxonomy): domain Bacteria; phylum Acidobacteriota; class Aminicenantia; order Aminicenantales; family Saccharicenantaceae; genus RBG-16-66-30. The sequence goes on along the minus strand of JAPKZE010000220.1, from coordinate 1,017 downwards.
TGGCTCTCCGGGCGCGGCGAGAGCATCTACGGCACCCGGGGCGGGCCGTTCAAGCCCGGCCGGTACGGTGCGTCCACGCGTCGCGGGAACCGGATCTATCTCCATGTCTTTGCTTGGACCGGGCCTTCTCTCCGGCTTCCGCCCATCCCGGCGAAGGTCGTCGGCAGCCGCATCCTCGGCGGCGGTGCCGCGACGGTTCGGCAGACCGAGGCCGGCCTCGAGATCCTCGTCGCGGAGGGGGACCGGCATCCGGCGGATACCGTCGTCGTCCTCGAGCTCGATGGTCCGGCGGCCGGGATCCCTGCGGTCGAAGTTCCCGGCCAGGCCTTCAAGTGAACTGGATACCGATCGGGGGAAACCGATCGGGGACATGTACCTTGGGTACGTGTCCCCATCACCTGTAGGGGAGGTCCGTGTAACACTTGGGCCGGGCGGCGCGTACACTCTGTCAGGAGGCCGCACATGAAAAGTAAAACGCTGATCTTCGGGCTCGCTCTTCTCTCCGTCCTGGCCGGTCCGGCATCGCCGGCCCAGAAACCGGCCAGCCTCGCGGGGACATGGTCGGGTACGGCAACCCTCGAGGGGGTCGAGTCGCCCAACGTGCTCACCCTGGTCCTCGAGCTTAAGGAAGGGAAGCTGGCCGGTACGATGAGCGACGAATACAGAACCATCGACCAATTCGCGATCGGCGACATCTCGTTCGAGAACGGCGTATTGAGCTTCACGACGCCCGTCAGGGGGCCCGGCGGGGCCGAGGTAACGATGAAGCTCAAGATGACCGTCACGGGGGACGAGATGAAGGGGCCCATCGAGATACCCGATATGGGCATGTCCGGGGTTTGGGCAGCCCAAAGAAAATGAACGGTAGCCAATAATTTCTATAAGTCGTTTATAATAAATATATTTGACGGTTCGCCGTAGCGCCTTTCCGGACCTGCCCGGGCCAAAAAAACTATTGAATTCCGGTCTGATATCTGATATATTACGACTAAATGGAGGGTCGGCAGCCCCTAAATG